>DRQV01000039.1 GCA_011371325.1 Thioploca sp. | reverse complement strand
ATGTTAGAAAAATTTGCATTATCAGTATTTTTATACCTAAACCAAATGTAAAAATCAGCAGTATAAGTTGAATTACTCGAATCAAGAGCACTAATACTATTAAAATCAATTCCAACATAAACAACATTAGCTTTAGTCATAAATTTACCATTAACTTGGATAGTTTTATTTTGTAATATATCAAGTAATAAGTTATCCACATTACGCAAATTAGCTAATGGCTGATATTGTTCTAAAGTAGAAATCGGTTTACCTTTATTAAACACTGCAACTGGTATCATTTTAATAGCATCACCATTCTTATCAAAATATATTTCTCCGGTAACTCCTTCAACTGCATTGGTTAGTTTAGAATAGTTGGCTAAATTTTTTCTAACTTGTTTACGTTGCTCTTTAATAGAAATATTATGTATTTCATCATCTATAAATTTTTGTAGAGCATTTACAACAACCATAGTTGCATCATAATATAAAGCTGAAGTAATCATAGAATCTATGGAATAACCTCGTTTAAGAAATTCATATTTAAAGTCTTGAGCTCTTTTACCAGAAATATCAACCAGAAATGGTGAGGCCATATAAATTCCTTCAGTATAATAGCCAGGATAATTTTTTTCTTGAGGATATTTTTCTTTTAAATTTTGCATAAAGTAACTACTAGCTAAAGCATCCGGGCCAATAATTGGAATTTTATTTTCTAACCGTCTCAATCCAGCTATTGCTTTAATAGCATGATTTGAATGAGTAGCTAAAAATAATATGCCTGGCTCACTTTCTTTTTCCAAAATATTGAGCATTTTATTAAAACTATCTTCAAAACTAGTATTTTTTTCAGTAAAGCTCCATTTATGCTCTATATTTAATCTAATACGTTTAGCAGTTTCAGAAAAAGTTTTTGCGAGACTTTCACCATAAGGATCGGAGTCAAAGAAAATATAAGCTTTATCAAAGTTAAGATTTTTTTTGGTATAATTTGCTAATAATGCTCCTTGATCACTATTATTAAAAATAACCCGAAAATACCAATCATTGTTTTTAGTTATCTGATCAGCTGTTGCACTTCCAGTAATCGCAGGGATACCATATTGCTTATAAATTTGACCAGCCTCAATAGAAGATTTGCTATCATAATGACCAATAACAGCAAGAGCTTTACTATTAATGATTTTTAATGCTTGTTGTTTAGCAATTTTATGTTGGTTTTGATCATCAAATTGGAGTAATTTAAACTTTTTACCACCAATACCACTATTCACTTGATCTAAATACATTTGTACACCTTGTTGCATCGCTTTACCATTGCTATTTTGCATTGGTCCAACCAAAGCTATATACAAATTATTATCATTATTAAACATCTCTTTTCCAATCATAACTCCAGCTAAAATAGCTATAATTAGAAACAATATTCCAAGATTTATTTTATTAATCATAGTTATTCCAGCCTAATTTTCTAATGACCAATTAAGAATATGCTGACCGCCAAAAGCCATATTATACCAACCTTTAATTCGATCTTTTACCAAAAACTGTACATTATCAAAATATAAGGGCATAACTACAGCAGCCTCTTCTACTAAGATTTTCTCAACTTGACGGTATAACATTTTACGTTCAATTGGGTCAGTAACCCATTGAGCTTTCTCAATAACTGTGGTTAATTCTTGTCTAAGATTTTCATCAGTCAATAACCAACCAAAATAGCCTATATCTGGATGAAAAAGTTGATATAAAAAATCATTAGCATCCGGATAGTCAGCACACCAACGAATTCTAAAAATATGTGGCCTTTCTTCAAATGGTTTGCCAAATATAGTTGCCATATATCTATTGGATGCCAAATCAACTACCTTAATATCAATATTTAAATAATGCTGTAAAAAAGTTTTAATTGCTCTTGATACTTCTCTATAATCAGTCTCTCCAGTACTACGCATTAATATAATTTCTGGTAATTTTTTACCTTCAGAATAACCTGCTTGAGTTAAAAATTCGTTGGCTTGTTTCGGATCAAATTGCAATCCTATTTTTTTATTATCTTTAGTTTCTAACAACCATGATGGAGTGATAGTTTTTGCCGGGATATTACTATCACCAAATACTACTTCTAACAATAGTTGTTTGTCGATAGCACTGGAAATAGCCTTACGAACATTTACATTATCAGTTGGAAATCGTTTGGTATTAAATCCATACCATTCGGTACATCCTTGAGGACCCATTTGAATTTCCCTAGATAACTGGGAATTTTCTTCAATACGAGGAATTTCAGTTTGTGGCAATTTAAGATATAAACCGCCCATTATATCTAAATCATTTTTTTCGTACATAGTCAAGCCAATATAATTTTCTGGAATTATATAGTAATAAATTTCCTGAATATTATTTTTTTTCTTTATATAATATGTTGAGTTTCTTTTTAAACCAATTTTATTACCTTTATCCCAACTGCTTAGGTAATAAGGTCCATTAGTTACTATGTTATTAGATTCTGTCCAATTATTTCCATACTTATCAATAATATGTTTAGGCAAAGGCCGGTAAACTCTTAAATTTACTAAAGAAGGGAAATATCCAGCAGCATGTTCTAGTTCAAAACTAAGTTTATACTCTCCAACTGCATGTACACCCACCATTGCTTTATCTATTTCACCCTTATGAAATAGTTCAGCATTTTTGATAATAAATAATTCAGAAGCATTGGAAGATTTAGTTTCTTTGGCAAGATTACGTTGGATTGTCCATACAAAATCATGAGCAGTTATTGGATTTCCATCACTCCAAGTTATATCCTGACGCAATATAAACGTATAAAATTTACCATCTTCACTAACTTGCCAACTAGTAGCTAAAGCAGGAACAACTTTATAAGTATTTTTCTCTAAAGCTGTTAAGCCAACAAATAATTGATCAACTATTATATAATCTAATACTTGATTAACTAAACCAGGATCAATAGTTTTGACCTTGCCACCTAATGGTATGCGTAAACAACTTTTAATATTTTCACAATCAGAAATCAAATCATGAGTTTTCGATTCAATTTTAGTATCTTGTTGTTCACAACTAATAATAATAAAAAGCATTATTGAAAGTATGAAAAATTTAAACATTTTATAACTCACATTTATAAATATTATTAATAATCTTGAATTTGTATAGCTTTTTATAACTATTTATATTTTAACAAATTAAATAATGCGTTTATTAATTCAAGATAATACTTTAATAACGGTATAAAACTGCCTTAACTAGTTTAAAAAAAAGCTGAGAGTTTTCAAATCAGAATTTATTAACCAGTAAACTAAATTTATGTTACTTTTCCAAAAACCATATAAAATTTAATTACTACCCATGTTAAACTATGAGATAATAAGATATATTTATTAAATTTCAGTTATATTTTACCAATTATTTTCATAATGATTTCGATATTACAATGTATCTTTTAAAAAAACTTAAATATATTTTCAATTCTAAAAAACAATTGCTATTTTACCGAGATTTTCAAGGTTTTACTGGTGGGCATTTAAAAGTGTGGGATTATTTTAATCATACCATCAAATCTAAACAATATTACCCTCAAATCTACTTTTCACCAACAACAGTTTGGGAAAATAATCCTTGGTTAAATCATGCACAAATAAATAAAACTTGGCAATTAGACCAAGCAGATTGTTTATTTTTAGCTGGATTAGATTGGAATATTTTGACTCAAATACCTGATATTCCAATTATTAATTTAATTCAGCATATACGTCATTCAGTTCCTACTGATCCACGTTATATTTTTTTACGAAATAAAGCAATTAGAATTTGTGTAAGTGAAGAAGTAACTGAGGCATTGCGTAATAGTCAGCAAATTAATGGACCTATATTTACCAATCCAAATGGGATAAATATTCAGACTTTACCAATAGTTAAGCATCGTTATAATTTATTAATTGCCGGATTAAAACAACCTAATTTAGCGATAAATTTACAAAAACGTCTAAATATAGAAAATGTAAAAGTTCTTACCAGCCCATTAGCTAGAAAAGATTTTTTAAATATAATAAACCAAGCTAAAGTTACTGTTTTTTTACCTAGTTCTTATAATGAAGGATTTTTCTTGCCAGCTTTGGAAGGTATGGTATTAAATACTATAGTAATTTGTCCAGATTGTGTTGGTAATCGCTCATTTTGTAAACATGATATTAACTGTCTTATGCCTGAGTATAATATTACGGAAATATCAGCAATGATTAAGATAGCTTTATCTATGTCAGAATCAAAACGGAAGATAATGTTAAATAACGCAAAACAAACAACTAAACAATATACTTTGGTTCAAGAACAACAGAATTTTTTGAATATTTTAGATAACGTAACAAATATTTGGTAAATTAATATCAAAGTGAATAATTATATATGACTATTTGTAATTAAATTTTCTATCTTAGTTTTTAATTCACAATCACTTATTTTTAAGGTATTTCTCAATGAACGTTGGCGTTGTAAAAGACCTAAATTTAGCTGAGTTTTAATCCTGATTAAAACTTCTTCTAACTGAAATGGTTTGGTAATGTAATCGACAGCTCCTAATTTAAAACCTTTAACTTTATCGTCGATAGTTGATAAAGCACTCATAAAAATGATTGGAATATCCTTTGTTTGTAATTCAGATTTTAATTTTTCGCAAGTATCAAATCCGTCGATTCCAGGCATCATTATATCCAACAAAATTAGATCAGGTTGTTCTTGTATAGCTTTTTGTATGCCATTAACACCACTTTCAGCAACTATAACTTTAAATTGGTTCTTTTTTTCTAACATAACGGATAATACTTGAATATTTAATATAGTATCATCGATAATTAGAATTTTAAATTTTTCTGACATAATCATACTGATAATGCTATTACAATTATTAAAATACATCTGTGCAGCAGTGTCAGTGGGATTTATAGCAATTATTTGTTTAAATAAACTTTGAGCTTTAGTAAATTCTTCTTGATGAAAAAGTCTACAACCAGTCTCAAAATCTGCAAGCGTAGCTATTTTCTGCTCAAAATTTAAGGTTGAATTGGTATCAAATATTTCATAAATAGTAACCGCTTTAGTTTTGCCTTTGACAGTTACTCGATCAATAATCCGAATATTATATTTAGCAACTTCAGATAACTGCTGATATGTTTGCTCTGTGATTAGTATTGAAGTATTATAAGTCTTATTTAAACCTTCAATGCGTGAAGCTAAATTAACTGAGTCCGAAATAACCGTGCCATCCATACGGTTTTTACCTCCAACAGTACCAAGCATTAAAGAACCAGTATGAATTCCAATCCCAATATTAATAACTGGTCGTTCTGGACGGCCTCTAGTAAGGTTATATTTTGCTAAAACTTTTAACATTTCTAATGCTGCTTGTACGGCATCGTCAGCATTGGTTGGAAATAACGCCATTATTCCATCGCCAATATATTTGTCAATAAACCCAAAATATTTATCAATAATTGGTTCCATCTTACTCAAATAAGTATTAATAAAATTAAAATTTTCTTGGGGAGTCATATTTTCTGACAAAGTAGTAAAATCACGAATATCAGCAAACATGATTGTCATTTCTTTATTAATGCAAGTACCTATTTGAATTTGATCACAGTCCTTAATTTGTAATAATCTAAGAAATTGTGCTGGTACAAATTTATGAAAAGTTTTAACTCTCCTTTCTAATTCTTTATTTTTAATAATTATTTCTTGTTCTTGAAAGTAACTTTTAACTGCTTCAGAAATAGTTAAAATTAAATCTTCAGTATTCCAAGGTTTTGCAATATAACGGTATAAATTAGCATGTTCAATCGCATTGGCCACCGCGTTCATATCGGCTTGACCGGTCAACATGATTTTAAGAGTTGCTGGTGAGATATTATGGATATGTTTTAATAATTCATCGCCCTTGAGATTAGGCATGATATAATCGGAGATAACTAATGGTAATTCATATTTATCTTCCAATAATTCCTCAACCAAATCCATGGCTTCTTCGCCACTTTCAGCAGTCTCAATCAAAAACTTACCACCAAAGGCAGTTTTAAGTTCTATTTTTAGGCTATCGAGTATAGTAGGTTCATCATCAACACAGAGGATAACAGTACGGCTCATAATTTTGCTAATGAGATAAAAAATTTGCAGTTAGTTTAACATATAATTTAAAGTCTTGGAATAAGTTGAACTCTAAGAAATGAAATATTAATTTTTTAATTATTAGGATTTAAATTGGTCATTAAGAAACACTACTTACTAGAAAATATCAAAACTACAAAATTCAGCTTATGTGGATAAATTCGGCGATAAAACTTCAATCACCTTTTAGAAGTCGAATAATTTTTAGCCAGCATCACGTATAGCTTGTTGAATATCAAGTTGTTTATAAAATTATATCCATAATATATAAAGTAATTTGAGTAATCAATCCACATTAGAATTAACATTACCTGTCAAAAGTATCACTGTTAACAATAGAATCCCAAATAGACATCAATTGGTTGCTCCCCAATTCATTTCACTAGAGCATCTTTGACCAGTGTATAACTTGAGTGCTAAGCAATGATGATTCCAAAATTTCTTCTGGCATATATCATGCTATCCTCCAATATTATCTCTTTCATATCCTGTCAACTCAAATTTATCTCTGAATTTAGTATTAATTTAATCTTAAATCTTTATTAAAATTTCAATAGTTATTAATTATGTTTAAAATTTTAGAAAAAAATTGGAATAAAAATTGGTTTATCGTACTATGTATTAGTATGATTTTACTATTTATTTCCTATTTAAATATGTTACAACCACTAGAATATTTAGTTTATGATTTAGGTATTAAAAAATATAAAACTAATGAAGATATTGCTATTATTATGGTTGAGGAAAATAGTCTAAACCAGACAAAAACATGGTCAGATTTAGTGCAAGTAATTAATTTGGTAGCTGCTAATAGCAGAGCAATAGGAATTAATATACCATTTAGTAAATTACCACAAAATATTGAGCGATTTTATATTGAACAATTAATAGATTTTTATCAACAATCATTTAATCTATCAAAGATTGAACAATTAAGTAATCTATTACAACAACTTAAACAAATTAAAACCCGTTACACTAAAGATAAAAGATTAATCAATCAGTTTTATGATATTTTTCAAAATAGTTTATTAACTTTACCAGAATTTGAACAAAAATTGCGGGCAGCTAATACAGCTTTAAATATTGAACAACAGTTACTTAATAGTTTTAAGCAAACCAATAAAATTATGCTAGGTATGCCAGTTACATTAAATGAATCTAATAATGGCTTAATATCTAATTTACCAACTTATTTACAAAAGCATAGTTTAACTAATATCAGAGAGTCATTTGATAATAATGATACAAATCTTAAAATGGGAATAACTGCAAAGTTACCATTAGCTAAATTTAGCAATAATGTTACTGGAATAGGTTATACTAGTAATTCTGACTCGCATGATATACCTTTAGTGATAAAATATAAAGATAGCTATATACCCTCTTTAGCCTTACTCTTAGCAGCTCAAAATTTGGATAATATTGAAGTCCAACTAGGTAAAGGAATACGTTTAGGAAAACTGCGAATTAATACTGATCATAGATTACAAATACGACCTTTTTCTTATCCAAAATTACCGATTTATTCAATTACGGAAATATTAAATGGTAAAATTTCAGCGATTAAATATAAAATAATATTGCTAGGAACTATGTCAGATTCAGAAACTTATCCTGATAAATCATCAACTCTAATTGTAGCTAATACTTTGGTTAGTTTATTAAATCAAAATTTCATTAAAATCCCAGATTGGGCTATGTGGTTACAAAGCAGTATATTTATTATTCTTCTTGTATATCTGGGTTTTTTATGGAATTATTTAAAATGGCGTACTAGCATTATTGTAAGCATTTGTTTAATGATAACATTAAGTGTATTATATTTTATCTTACTCAGCAATGGATTATTGGTACAATTGATGCTATTGATTATCTTAGTTTTAATTGGACATATAGTTTTACAATTAAAACGTTGGGTAGTAAATTATCAAGATGTATTTAGATTATTACCAGATGCGGTGGAAAGTAACCGTTTATTAGGACTAGCATTTCAAGGTCAAGGGCATTTAGATTTAGCTTTTGAAAAATTTTGTTTATGTCCAGCTAATGAATCAATAGTTTGTTTATTATATAATTTAGCATTAGATTATGAACGTAAACGCAAGTTTCGCCAAGCAAGTGTAGTATACCGTTACATAGATACTAAAAAACCAGATTTTCGCGATATTACACAACGGTTAGTTAATTTAAAAAAACTGTCAAGAAAAAGTTTAAATAATTGGCGATTGGAAGAAAGTGGATCAATTTTAGGACGTTATCAAATAGAAAAACCATTGGGTAAAGGAGCAATGGGTACGGTATATCTAGGTAGAGATGCTAAACTTAATCGTTTGGTAGCGATTAAAACTTTGTCATTATCTCAAGAATTTGGAACTGAACAATTGCCAGAAGCGACAGTACGTTTTTTTCAGGAAGCTTCTGCCGCAGGACGTTTGAAACATCCTAATATCGTGTCAATTTATGATGCTGGTGAAGAGCAAAATTTAGCCTATATTTCTATGGAATTTTTTAAAGGTGGAACTTTGCTACCTTATACTCAAACGGGTAATTTACTACCAATTGCTACTGTAATTGATATAGTTATTTTGATGGCAGAAGCTTTAGATTATGCACATAGTCATGGTGTAATACATCGTGACATTAAACCAGCTAATATCATGTACAACCCAGCAACTAATAAAATTAAAATCACTGATTTTGGCATAGCACGCATTACTGATACTAATCGAACTAGAACTGGCATTATTTTAGGTACTCCTTCTTATATGTCACCAGAACAATTAGCAGCTAAACAATTAGATGGGCGTAGTGACTTATTCTCTTTAGGGGTAATGTTTTACCAACTTTTATCTGGATCATTACCATTTGAAAGCGAATCGTTGACAACTTTAATGTTTAAAATCGCCAATGAACCTCATACAGATATTAGTGAAATATGTCCAAAACTTCCCGATTGTATTAAACAGATAGTAAATACTGCCCTAAATAAAGAAATTAAATATCGTTATCAAAGTGGTACTCAGTTTGCAATTGCATTACGTGATTGTCATAAGTTTGAAGAGGGTATAAAATGATGATCATAGAAATGATTTACTGTACAGATACTGGTCGAATCCGTAAACATAATGAGGACTGTATTGCTGGTGACAAAAAAATAGGATTAGCTATATTAGCAGATGGGATGGGTGGTTATCAAGCTGGTGAAATAGCAAGTGAAATAGCAGTTTCAACGATAATGAATTATATGAAAACTCCAGCCAAATCTAATATTGAACGCCAAACTAACCATCGTTATCATCCTAATACAGTTCGACTTGAACAAGCAGTATTAAAGGCCAATCAAGTTATTTATGAATCTGCTGAAAAAAACTCAGAATATCAGGGTATGGGAACTACTGTAGTTGCCACTTTATTTCATAATAACTGTGTTAGCATTGCTCATGTTGGAGATTCACGCTTATATAGAATCCGTAAAAATAACTTACAACAGGTAACCAAAGACCATTCAGTCTTACAAGAGTTAATTGATTGCGGTTTTTATACTTCGGAACAAGCTCGTCATTCACCTAATAGAAATTTAGTTACTAGAGCTTTAGGAGTATCTCAAGAAGTTAATGTTGAAATTCAGGAATTGTCGATATTAACCCAAGATATTTATTTATTATGTTCTGATGGTCTAAATGACATGTTGGAAGATAAACATATAAACAGTATAATTCAAACTTCTGATACACTAGAACAAGCAGCTACGTCATTAGTAGCAGCCGCAAATAGCAAAGGTGGCAATGATAATATCTCGCTAATTCTGATTCGCCCACTAGAAATAATTGCAAAACCCAGTATAAATTGGTTCAACAGGTTTATAAGTTTATTTTTGAAATAAGCCTGTACCATTAACAGGCTCTCCTAAAAAATTTGGCTCCCCGGGACGGACTCGAACCGCCGACCAATTGGTTAACAGCCAACTGCTCTACCGACTGAGCTACCGAGGAATATCATACTTACGTAGTATAAATAATCTTTCAATTAATGTCAAGAGTATTTTCAAAAAATTGTAATGTAATTATAAAAGTTATTTACGGATATTTTTTATTAAAATTAACTTGTAGGATATAGAATTGTTGAGCTAATATTTCTATTAAATGCTATAATGCCATTGATAATTTAATTATAATATTAAACTTAATAATACTAGTATATGTAAATAGTAATGGCTAATAATACACTTGATAATATCCACATTATTTTAGTTGGCATAACCCATCCAGGTAACATTGGAGCTTCGGCACGTGCAATGAAAACTATGGGATTGACACAAATGCGATTGGTACGACCAAAACAATTTCCAAATGCTGAGGCTACTGCTCGTGCTTGTGGGGCTGATGATATTTTGTTTAATGCCCAAATTTTTGATTCCTATGAAGAAAGTTTACAAGATTTCCATCTGGTATTTGGGGCTAGTGCTAGACAAAGAGAAATTTCTTGGCCAGTTTTAACTCCTAGAACTTGTGCAGAACAAGCATTGCCGATACAAGCTCCTGTTGCTATAGTTTTTGGCCGAGAGAATTCTGGATTAACTAATCAGGAATTAGAATATTGTAATTATTTAGTGCAGATTCCCTCTGATGCAAATTTTAGCTCATTAAATGTGGCGGCTGCAGTTCAAGTGATTGCTTATGAATTACGGATGGAAAAATTAAAAAATACCAAGTTTGATTCTGCATTACCATCACCAGCTTCAGTTGAAAATATGGAACGATTATATAAACATCTTGAAGAAACTTTAATTGATATTAAGTTCTTAAACCCAAACCATCCTAGATTATTAATGCGGCGTTTACGACGTCTATTTAATAGAACTCAACTTATTGATTCTGAAGTTAATATTTTGCGAGGGATTTTAACTGCTACTCAAGAAAAATGAAGACTGTTTTTATTTTATTATTATTTACAACTACTGTTCAAGCTGTAAATGTGGAACAGCGTTGGCAGTTTTTGGCTGCTAATAGAGCTTTATTAAACAATGATTTAAAAAAATTTGAACAAAAATTAACGGAATTACAAGGTTATCCGATTGCTCATTACTTGCGTTATTTTTATCTTAAATCCCGTTTAACGACCGGTAATAATCAAAATATTTTAGCATTTTTAGAAAAATATCCAAATAGTCCTATCGCTAAATCCTTGCGTCATAAATGGCTTAGTAAATTAGCTCAAAGACGAGATGATAAAACTTATCTAGTTGCTTATGTTCCACAAACTGATGTTGCTTTACGTTGTTATTTTCTAAAAGCTTATCTAAAAGTAAATGCGAATTTGGAAGGTTTAGAATCAGAAGCTAAGAGTTTATGGTTGGTTGGTAAATCTCAACATAGTTTTTGCAATTCTGCATTTAAATATCTATATAAAAAAAAGCTTATTTCACTTAAATTACGCTGGCGAAGGGTACGCCTGGCTATGCAAGAAGGTGAGCTACAATTGGCCAGAAAAATTGCTAAGGATTTACCAAAAACTGATCAATTGCTATTGGCACGTTGGCAAAATATCCATAAAAGACCAGCTATTGGATTAAAAAATTTTAAATATCCTGATACTGCTTTAGCTCGTGAAATAATATTATATGGTTTATATCGTTTAGCACGTCAAGATGCTAATACTGCTTATAATTATTGGAAAAATAATTTTAAACGCTACTATTCCTTTCAAACCAAAGATAATAATGAATTATTACATCATATCGCATTAGAGGGAATCAAACAACATCTATCAGCGGCTATAGTTTGGCTTACTGAAATTGGGGAAAATAATAGTCAAGAGATAAACCATCAACGCTTACAAATTGCTTTATATAAACAAGATTGGCATATGGTAAAAAAAATTATCCGTTCTTTATCTCCAAATTTACAACAGCAAATTCAATGGCAATATTGGTTAGCAAGAACTTTAGAAGAAACTGGGCGAAATAATAAGGCTGAAGTAATATTTGAAAAACTATCTAAGTTTAGAAATTATTATGGTTTTTTAGCTGCTGATAGAATTGGTAAACCTTATAATTTTCAATCTCAACAATTAAAATTTACCTCAGAAGTTGAAGAACAATTAATAGTTGAAAATCCCGGTTTAATCCGGACTAGGGAACTGTATTTTTTAGGTCAAACAGCTTTAGCTAGAGATGAGTGGCAAGCTGTATTACCAAATTTAAACCAAACTGAATTAAAAATAGCAGCAGTTTTGGCCAATAAATGGGGTTGGTATGATCGATCTATTATTATTCTCAATACGATTAAACATAGTAATGATTTGAATATAGCTTTTCCTATACCATTTTATGATGTAATAATATCTCAATCTAATATTCAATCAATTGAACATTCAATAATTTATGCGATAATTTTAGCAGAAAGTAAATTTCAAACTGATGCTCATTTCACTGATGGCAGGTTAGGTTTAATGCAGTTAAAACTTAAAGATGCTAAAGATATGGCAATTAAACAAAATATAAATTTACATAATATTGAAGACTTATTTTTACCAGATATCAATATTGCTTTAGGTACAGCTTATTTTAGAAAACTATTAAATGAATTTGACAATAATCAATTACTAGCTTTTGCTGCTTATGATGTTGGAATTAATACTGTTAAATATTGGCTTAAAAAATATGCTTGTTTACCAACAGATATTTGGATTGAATTGATTCCTTCACACAATTATGTTAAAAATATTTTAAGTTATATTCCGATATTTTCTCATCAGATGGGTAAACAACAGCAAATGCCACTTGATAATATTCAAATTGATGAATGTGGCGGTTAAGATATAAAAACTTGAAATATTTTTTCTAATTATCTCTGAATATATAAAACTGTTTGAATATTAATTAGTTTCAATAATTTAAGATTAGCGTTCTCGTAAAGCCTGTTGCTGGGCTTTTTTAATCGGTTTCAACAGATAAGATAACAAACTTTTTTTACCAGTTAAAATATCTACTTCAACAGTCATTCCAGCTATAATTGGTAAAGGTTTAATTTCAGTTCCTAAATAACTTTTGGTCGTTCGTAATCTGATTAGAAAAAATGCTTCTCCCTGTTTGTTTACAATACTATCTGCACTAATATGTTGAAGAACCGCCTGTAATCCTCCAAAAATAGAAAAATCATAAGCAGTAAACTTTATCATTGCAGTTTGACCAGGATGCAAAAATGCAATATCAGAAGGACGGATTTTAGCTTCAATTAGCAAGTAGTCTTCCAAAGGAACTATTTCCATTAAATCCATACCTGGTTGTACTATTCCACCGATGGTATTAATTTTGATTTGTTTGACCGTTCCTTTCACTGGAGAACGGACTGCAGTACGAGTTACTCGATCTTCAAGAGTTAATTTTGATTCAGAAATAAATAATAGTTCCGCTTTAATATCATTAAGTTCTGTCAAAGCATTAGTACGAAAAGTAACTTTTATTTCCGTTATTTTACGTTTTGCTTCAACAATTTCCGCTTCAATTCGTGGAATTCGTAATTTAATTCCATCAAATTTCACTTTTAAATCACTTATTTCTCGTTGTAAACGCAATAAATCAACTTTTGAGATAATACCTTTTTTTACTAAAGGTTTGACAATTTTTAATTCTTGTTGAGCCAAATCATAACTATGTTGAATTTGCTGTTGTTTAGCTTTTAATTCTTTAATCTCATATTGCTTCTGATTTTTTTGCTGAATTAATATATCAATATTAGCTTGTAATTTCTGTTGGCGTAATTTAGCTAAAGCTAGTTCATTTAAATAAATTTCCTGTTTAGCTAATTTATGAGATAATTTAAATAATTTACCTTTAGATTCCGCAGTTAAACGAGCAATTTTAGCTTCCATTGTTACTGAAGTAACCTGATTTTCTCGTACTGATACTGCAAACCTAGTGTCATCAATCCGTAATAATACTTGTCCTTGTTCTACAACTTCTCCTTCTTTGACCAAAATTTCTGCAACTATGCCACCTTCCAAATTTTGAATAACTTGTACTTGTTGAGAAGGAATAATTTTTCCCAACCCACGAGTTACCTCATCTAACATTGCATAATTGGCCCAGGTAATAGCAGTTATTGTAAATATTACAGTTATCCATAAAATAGCATGTGATTTAGCATTTATATTCATAAATATTTATAGTTAATTTCCCACATAAATCTAATTTCTTCATAATTTAACTTTTTACCCAAAATTATTAATAACCGCTAATTATATATAAGGTTTAACTAATTTACAGATTTCTTCATCATTAAAATCATTAGCAAATTGAATGATTTTCTCGGCTAATGGATGGCAGTCAGTCTGTTTTAGTTGTTCCGCTTGTTCTAAAATACCGTTAATATCTCCCATCATGGCTAAATCTAATAAGTTTTTAGCTATTTTAGTAGGTAATTGAATATTATCTAAATTTTCTTCTATTAAACTTTCTTTATTACTCTCTTGCTCATAAATCCATTCTAATTGTAAATATTTTTGTAAATAATTTAACAATTCATCAGCATTAACTGGTTTTGGTAAAAAAGCATTGCAGCCAGCTTTTATACTATTGTCACGATGATGTTCAAAAACACTAGCTGATGCGGCAATGACAATAACATCTTTAAAATTTTTTCTTAAACATTGTACAAATTCAAACCCATTCATAATTGGCATCATTAAATCTAAAATAATTAAATCTGGACTATGGCGGTATACTTTTTCCAATCCATCTTGACCGTTATCAGCTTCAATAACTGTAAAGCCTAATGGAGTTAATAAGTTAGTAATTACAGAACAATTTTCTGGTCTATCATCAATTACCAATATTTTGAATTGGTATGAATTTAATTTAACATAACCTATAATAGCTTGAGAAATAGGTAGTTTAGTTGAATTTAAACTATATACTTCTGGCAAAAATAAACTTATTGAAAAAATACTACCTTTATTTAATACACTTTCAACTTGTAATTTACCTGCCATAATTTCAACTAATTTTTTAGTAATTGACAACCCTAAACCAGTACCTTCAGCTTGATAATTAGGATTGCCTACTTGTTGAAATGGCGAAAATATTTTATTTAAATCATCGGTTGAAATACCAATTCCAGTATCTTCTACTTGAAAATGAATATTAGAATTTTCATAACTAACTTTAAATGTTACTTGTCCTTGTTGAGTAAATTTAATTGCATTGCCTAATATATTAATCATTATCTGACGTAATCTTTTTTCATCAGCATGTATCCAAACCGGTAGTGCTGATAGCGGTTTGTAAACAAATAGAATACCTTTTTGTTTGGCTTGGATTTGAAAAATTTCAGTAATACATTGAATAAATTGATTAAAATTAAAATCAGCCGGATCAAGTTCTATTTTACCAGCTTCTATTTTGGATAGATCTAAAATATCATTGATTAAAGTCAGCAAATAGTTACCACTACGTTCAATTATTTGTAAACCATCCTTATGTTTATCGCCTAAGGCATTATCACGATTAAAAATTTGGGTATAACCTAAGATGGCATTTAGCGGAGTACGCAATTCATGGCTCATATTAGCTAGAAAAGTACTCTTGGCTCTATTAGCTGCCTCAGCTGCTTCTTTTGCCACTTGTAGTTTAGTCTCTGCTAATTTGCGTTGAGTAATATCGGTTTCCACTGATTGTAATTCTACAATTCTACCATTATCATCACAGATTGCTCGATCTGAACGTTGTTGCCAACATAAATTACCATTTTCATCAGTAAATGAATATTCATATACAACTATTGATTTGTTAGTATTATTAAGTAATTGTAGATTATCCAATACTATTTCGTGTACTTCTTCAGGTAGTAATTTTAAAAATTTTTGGCCTAAAATTTCTTCTCTCTGGACTCCGAAATAACGACAATAAGCATCATTTACAAAAGTTAACGTAGTGTTAGGTAAAAACCGACAAATTAATTCACTTTGATCTTCTACTACTCCGCGATAACGTGCTTCACTAGCTCGTAAATTATCTTCTGCTTGTTTACGTTCAGTAATATCAACGATAACTCCAATCACTGATTTAAATAAACCTTTATGATTACGAATTACAGTCATTGAAACATCTGCCCAAAAAAAACTACCATCTTTCCTAAGAAAACGTTTTTCAATATGATAGCTATCAATTGCATTTACCGTAAGTGGTTCATAATGTCTTTTACTTATGCTAATATCCTCTGGATGAGTTATATCAAGATAGGTAAACTTAATCATTTCTTCAGCATTATAACCAGTCATATTCAACCATTTAGTATTACAATGAAGAAAATAACCATTAATATCAGCTAATACAATACCAGCCGCAGCATTATCAAAAATTGCATTTAGGTGAACTTCCCGTTCTCTTAATGCTTCCAAAGCTCGTTTACGAGGAGTTATATCTGTGAGTACAGACAGTCGTACTAAACGCCCATCATCCCAAGAAATAGCTCGATCTTGAATATGAAACCAACGGCTATTAGCTCTATCTTGAAATTCCCAATTGTAAACATCAGTAGCTTGGCCATTTTTGGTGATTAATTTTTTATTAGTACAGAAATTACATGGCCCTTGTTGACCAGTATGAATAGTTTGCCAACAAATTTTACCGACCACATCACTTTTACCAAAATTCTTTTGAGTGTACTTATTGACAAATAATACCTTATAGGTTTGCATATCAGATACATACACTGCTGAATTTAAACTATCTAATACTGTTGTAACTCTTTCATTAGCTCTTTTTAAAGCATCTTCAGCCTGTTTTCGCCCACTGATATCTTCCATCGTACCCAAAATACCAACAACTTGCCCACTATCATCATGCAAAGGAATTCGATTAGTTTCACCCCAAAAAATAGAGCTATCTGGGTGTGATATTTGTTCAATAACATGATATTCTGGAGTATTTGTATACATAACTTGCTGATCTTTTTGTTGAAAATACTTGGCCTGGGTTTTCCAAACCAAATCAAAATCAGTTTTACCTACAATTGCATCTGGAGTATTTAGCTGAGTAAATTGGGCAACTCGTTTATTACAGCCCAAAAATATGGAATTTCTATCTTTCCAAAAAATAAATTGTGGAATATTATCGATAATGAGACGTAAAAATGCTTCTTGTTTGCGTAAAGCATGAGTTCTATCGGCTACTTTAAGTTCTAAGGTTTGTTTATATTCTTGCCGTTCAGTAATATCTTCACTAGTTCCTAAAATACCAATAACTTTGCCAGTGGTATCATGGAGAGGAATTTTATTAGTTTCTATCCAACGTTTTTGATCATTTTGTAATATTTTCTCAACCAAATGATACACTGGAGTATTACTTGCTATTATTTTACTTTCGATTTTAAATAGATCGCTTGCTTGTTCTGGAATCAAATCAAAATCAGTTTTGCCAACTATATCATTTACAGCAAAGAATTTAGCAAATACTTTGTTACAGCCTAAATATTTTCCATTTCTATCTTTCCAAAATACTAATTGTGGAATATTATTGATAACTAACCGTAAAAATTCCTCTTTTTCACGTAACATTTCTTCAATTCGTTCTCGATCACGAATTTCCTGTTGAAATAGTTTATTTTGTTTAGCTAATTCCTGAGTTCTTTGAGTAACTTGAATTTCTAATGCTAAACTATATTTTATCAAATCTTCTTCTGCTAACCGCAGTGCCATATCAATTTTTGAATGTTCCGTTTTTATATTTTGTAAACATTTTGCATATTTTATTGATTTTTGGGTATAAAGAACTATAAAAAATGTACATATGATGCCTCCCAATGAAATTATTAGAGGTAATATAAATGATTTATTAGTTAAATTATATACAATAACCTGATTGACTCCGGCTATATTAAAATTATGTTTAACTGATGAAATTTGATTGGATATTTCTGTTAATTGGAAGTTACTATTTGGCAATGTATCTTGTAACAGAGCTTTTATATTTAAAATTCCAAAGATAAATCCCTGTAATTGTTTAGAAATATAAATTGGGTGAAATAAAATATATTGAGAATTATTAATTGAATAAGCTTGAGTCTTTGTAAAATCTAAAGAATTTATTATAGTTCCAAGATTGAAACCCAATGGATAAATATCTGTTTTAGACAATAATGGAAAATATTTTCCTCGAGTTGGGGCCAATATTATATTTCCGACATTATCGTATTCTAAAATTGCAGTATATTCTGCTTCAAATTTATCTCTGTGAGTTATTTTAGGTAACCATCCTACTAGTAAAGTATTAGAATGAAAAGATAATAAATCAGTTGGCTGAAAATTAGAATTATATAAAGAAGCTATAGTTGGTATAACAGCAAGAATGGTTTGAATATTTTTTTGAACTAGATCAGTATTTTTTTTAGAATTTTCTATAAATTCAGCATTAATATGTTGTTGTTCCAGTGTTTGTGTGATAAAAAAACTTAGAATAGAAAACAAACAACCTAATGTTATTATTAAATTTTTAGGCATTATTTTTTAAAGTATACGGATTGATGGTTAATTATATCTTGATGCAATCTGTATCCCACATTTATATACTTTAAATATTTAGGGAATATTCAATATTGTTTCTAAATAAAATTTAGGAATAATGTGTTTGAATCATAATTTATAGGATTTTAATATATTTTTAATTGTGAATATGGTTAATTACTAATGATTTTCATTAATAAAATTCACAGTTAACCATTCACAATTAAAAATTACCCGAATATTTTAGGTATCAATTTTAATTTCGCCGATAACGTCTATCCATAACTGCTGAGAAACCTCCTAGTGCCATTAATAAACCGCCCAACCAAATCCAGCGAATAAATGGTTTATAATAAATTCGCACACTCCAAGCATCATCACCCAAAGGTTCACCCAAAGCTATATAGACATCACGCATTAGACCCCAGTCAATCGCAGCTTCTGTCATTGGCATTTGTTTAGTCCAATAAAACCGTTTTTGTGGGTGCAAAGTAGTAATTTGCACTCCATCTTGTAATAGTCTAAAAGTTCCTTGTTCGGCATTATAATTAGGACCTTTGATAGATTTAGTACCTTCAAATATAAAGCTATAACCACCCAATTCTATCGGTTTATTAATTTCCACCCGTAAATCTTTCTCAATGCTAAATGAATTGGATAAAGTAACTCCAATTACAAATACAGCAATCCCGATGTGAGCAGCAATCATTCCATAAAAACTACCGGATAATTTGCGGATTTTTTTCTCCTCATCAGCTTTAAAAATTAATTTATTTTGCCAATGTTTTACGGTTAACAATATAATCCAGATTGCCACTGCTATTCCTGGAAATACTACTAAGCCTTCTTTCCCCATAACTAAGAAAGGTAGTAGTAAACCCAAAGCTATACTGATAATTAAAAAATATCTAACTCTAACAAATATAATACTAAACTTATCGTTTTTCCAACGTATTAATGGGCCAACTCCAATTAAAATCATTAAAGGTGCAATTATCCAGAAGAATACTACCGAAAAATATGGTGGGCCTACCGAAATTTTACCCATACCTAGTGCGTCAATAAATAATGGATATAAAGTACCTAATAATACTGCTCCACAAGCTACTAATAACAGTATATTATTAGCAAATAACAAAGTTTCTTTAGATAGCATTTCAAAATGACCACCAATACCAACCTTTGGAGCTCGCCAAGCAAATAATAATAATGACAATCCAATTACTACACCCAAAAATGCCAAGATAAATATTCCACGGGCTGGATCAGTAGCAAAAGCATGTACCGAAGTTAAGACTCCAGAACGGACTAAGAAAGTCCCTAATAAACTTAAGGAAAATGCAATAATAGCTAATAGTATAGTCCAATTTTTGAAAGCTCCACGTTTTTCAGTGACAGCTAGAGAATGAATTAATGCTGTACCCACTAACCAAGGCATAAAGGAAGCATTTTCGACTGAATCCCAAAACCACCAACCACCCCAGCCTAATTCATAATAAGCCCACCAACTACCTAAAGTTATTCCTAAAGTTAGAAATGTCCATGCTATTAATGTCCAGGGTCTTGACCATTTAGCCCAAGCACTATCAAGCTTACCACCTAGTAAAGCTGCAATTGCAAAACTAAAAGCTACTGAAAAACCAACATAGCCCATATATAACATTGGTGGGTGCAAAATTAAACCAGGGTCTTGCAATAGTGGATTAAGATCACGTCCATTAATCGGAACTTGAGTGAGGCTGGCAAAACGATCAAAAGGATTGGAAGTTAAAATCATAAACAGTAGAAAACCGCAACTAATAAATCCCATTACCGCAATTACTCTGGTAGCTGTTATTTGTGGCAGGCTACGACTAAATATAGCAACTGCAACAGTCCAAAACCCTAGCATCATAGTCCATAGCAATAAAGAACCTTCATGACCACCCCAAACACTAACAACTCGATAAATAATTGGTAACTCAGTATTAGAATTATTAGCTACATATAATACTGAAAAATCATTCATTACAAAAGCATAAGTCAAACATGCATAAGCTATGAACATAAAAAATAACTGTCCACTTGCAGCAGGACGTGCAACTGCCATCCAATTAGGTATTTTTTGGCTTGCTCCAACAAGTGGGAATATAGTTTGGACTAAAGCTAAGGCCAAGGCTAATAATAAGGCAAAATTTCCAAGTTCAGGAATCATAATATTTATAGATAAATTAAAGTTTTATAAAATTTTTAAGTTAGCATAAAATCTAATAATATGGTATAATAAATCATGCTACAGTTTCAAAAAAAACATCCAATTTTGTTTAATATATTAAGTATAATTTTAGTTTTTCCTTTATTATATGAATTAATTAATTGGTTGATAATCAGATTTAGTCAGCCAGTTCCTATCGAAGTCAAAGCTAGATTAAATTCAGAACAACTAAACAGACTATTGAAGGCGGTTTATAAATTATCAAGTGTCCAGACGATAGAGGATATAAAAAATATTATAATACAATATCCTATATTATTTTCTGAGGAAGCAGGGAAAATATTGGATGCAAAGATAGAACAACTTAAATATATGGGTAAGTCAACCCAAACTTTAGAAAGTAATAGAAAAGTTTTACAACAATTTTGCAAATTAATAAAATAGTAGTATATAAAACATGGAAACATAAGGTATTTATATGAAATTTAATTTTACTGGCTTAAATGAACAAGAAGTAACAAATTCTCGTAACCAATATGGTACTAATGCCTTAACGACTATAGATCGAGAAACATTTTGGGATAAGTTACTAAACAATGCTAAAGACCCAATAATTATTATTCTATTATTTGCACTAGGTATAACTATATTCTTAACTTTTCTTGGCTATACCGAATGGTATGAAAGTGTAGGAATTGCAATTGCAGTATTTGTGGCTACTTTTGTCGCTACTTGGTCGGAACATAGCAATGAAAATGAATTTCAAAAATTGTTAGAAAAAGCTTCTATGATCCAAGTTAAAGTATTTAGAAATAATCATTTAACTGAAATAAGTATTAACGATTTAGTAGTTGGAGATTACATTCGTTTGCAACCAGGCGATACCATTCCTACTGATGGAATACTAATAGCTGGCAATTTAGATGTCAATGAAGCTTCTTTAACTGGCGAATCAGAACCAGTTCAGAAAAAATTTATCCCAGAAAATACTTCAAAAGAACATTCAGAATGGGATAACCATATATTTAGAGCAGCTTTGATTGAAGATGGTGAAGGAGTTATGAAAGCCACGATAGTTGGAGATAAAACTCGATATGGGCAAACTATGCAAGAAATAATAACTGCTGAAGATCGCTTATCACCATTACAAGAAAAATTAATCATATTAGGTAAACATATTTCTACTTTTGGATATATTGGAGCCAGTTTTATTTTTGTTGCTTTCTTGTTTAATCATATTTTTCTCCAGACTGAAGGTGGCTTAACTGCCTATATGTTATTATCTACGGGAGAAATTATCACTCATGTAGT
>DRQV01000038.1 GCA_011371325.1 Thioploca sp. | reverse complement strand
TATTTTCAAGTTGGCATAAGTATACCAAATAATTATATATAATCTATCTGGCATATCATAAACGTACCTAGGATTCTATCGCTAACAGTGACACGACTGATAATTCTAATTATGAATGGATTAATTATTTCAGTAAGTTAGAAATGATAATTATTCTGGTAAAGCTTCCAGTAAAAAGTTTGGTAATACAAAACTAGCCACTTGGATAGCAGAATTATAATAGCTAGTATTAATTGTTGCATTATCAGCATCATCTTTCCTAAAATGAGTTATGTTATCACCAGCCATAGTCGCTGTCCACCAACCAGATGGATAAACTGGTACTGGAAATTGTAAAGTTCTAGTTGAAGTAAAACCTGCTTCTCGCATAAATTTATGAGTAGATTGTAATAAGGGTAAATGTAACAATGGCGATTCAGTTTGTTGAAGCAGTAAACCTTTAGAATCTAATACTCTTCGACAATCACGAAAAAAATCAGTAGTAAATAAGCCTTCGGCATGTCCTAATGGATCAGTGCTATCCACAATAATCACATCGAGACTATCAGTGGGAGCATTAGCCATCCATTGAATAGCATCGGTAAATTTAAAGTTGATTCGTGAATCATGATTAGACTCACAAAGAGTTGGAAAATATTGTTCTGCTAAACGAGTAACTCTTTCATCAATTTCAATTTGAATAATTTGTTCTAAACCGGAATGTTTTGCGACTTCACGTAATGCACCACAATCACCTCCACCAATAATGGCAACCCGTTTTGGTTTTGGATGAGTAAATAAAACTGGATGGGTCATCATTTCATGATAAATAAAATTATCTCGATCTGACAACATCACATAACCGTCCAAAACCATTAAATTACCAAATTCTGTAGTTTGATAAATAGCAATATTTTGAAATGAAGTTTGTTCTTCATGCAATTTAGCAATTATATGAAGGGAAAAAGCAATGCCATTTTGCGATGAAGTTTCTGTAAACCAATTTCTATCTAAACTCATAATTGTTTCCTTAAATGAGTGTAATAAATATGTTAAACAATCTTATTTAACCTATTGCTGGTAAAGTAAAATAAAAGGTACTCCCACGACCAACTTGGCTTTCTATTCCTATTTGGCCTCCACATTTTTCAATAATTAGCCGCACGATTGATAATTTTAATCCATAACCTTTGCCAAAAGTTGTTTCTATTTTTACAATATCATTCATCGGTGAAAATAGTTGTTTTTGTTGTTCATTAGTAAAACCACGTCCATTATCTCGTACCCAAAATTTAACTTGTTCACCAATAATTTTTGAGCCTAAATCAACTCTTGGCGGTTTACCTCCATATTGTAAAGCATTGGTAATATAAATTTCCCAAACCGTAGTAATCCAAGGTGAATAACCCCATACGATTGGCCATGATGGTGGGGAGGTGACTGTCCCATCAAACTCATTTATTAATGCAGTTAATTTATGTCTAACTCCAGCAACAATAGAAACCATATCTGGTGCTTCAACCACCATTTCTTGAGTACGAATATTTACTAATAGAACCATATCATCTACAACATCAACCATTTCCCGCCTAGATTGTTCAACTTCTTGTAAAAAATTTAATGATTTCTTATTAGCCAATTCTTTTTTTAAAATATTGGTAAAACCAGCTTGCCTCACTAATGGTTTTTTCAAATCATTTACTACTATTTGAGCAAATGAATTCAACTCCATATTTTGGATTTCTAACTCTTTGTTTTTCTGCTCAATAGCTAACTTTTGTTGTTCAAGAATTACTTGTAAGTTTCTCAAGCCAATTTGAGCACTAATTCTAGCTAATACTTCTTTATATTGAATTGGTTTGGTAATATAATCTACCGCACCAACTTCAAAGCCTTTTATTTTATCTTCAGTATCAGTTAATGAAGTCATGAAAACTACTGGTATATCACTAGTTTCTCTATCACTTTTTAATATTTTACAAGCCTCAAAACCATCTAATTTTGGCATTCTAACATCCATTAAAATTAAATCTGGTTTTAAATTGCTAGCCTGTGTTAATGCTTCTTTACCATCTCTAGCAACCAATACATTATATTGATCTTGTAAATAATTGATTAATATATTTAAATTTACTAATTCATCTTCTACAATCAGTAAAGTATTTTGTTTAGAGTTTGTGTTATTCATATATTTAACTCCAAAATTTTCTCATTCGTTGTTTTAAAGAAGATAATTTATCTTTAAAAGTTGAAATTTTACCCTGTATCTCTTGGGTTTCTTCAGAAGGAGCTTCAACAAACTCTTGACTTGCTAATAAATCTGGGCTTTCACAGAATTGAGCATGCCGTTTTAAAGCCGCATTAATACTAAATTCCAATACGTGATTTTCTACTGGTTTAGGCAAATAGCGAAAAATTTGGCCTTCATTAATTAGCCGCACTACTAAATGAGCATCAGCTTGAGTAGTTAAAATCACTACCACAGTCAATGGATAAGTTTCTTTTAATACATGAATCAAGGTTGTCATTTCTTCACCTTTGACATTAGTTTCAGTGATCAAAACTGCAATATTTTGTTGGCCCAAAATAGACAATGCCTCTAACATATTATTGGCACAAAATACACTATGCTTATCTCCAAACAAACGATGAATTATTGCACAAGTATCAAAATTGTCATCAACTAATAATATACCTAATTTTTGTGGAACTAAATCATCAAAAATTTTGACTCCATCTTGTTTAGAATAAATATTCGCGGCAGCTTCAATTGTATTTTTTAATCGCTCATTATTCCAGGGCTTCTCTATAAAGCGAAAAATTTCTCCAGTATTGACAGATGCCACCACTGCACTAAGGTCTGCATAACCGGTAAGTAAAATACGTACAGTTTTAGGAGAAATTTTCTTAACTTTACTTAATAATTCAATTCCTTGCATTTCTGGCATGCGTTGATCACTAACAATAATTTGGATTGAATTATTAGTAATTATTTCAAGAGCATTAGAGCCACTAATTGCTGTAAAAACAGTATATTCTCTTTTAAACATAGCCTTTAACGGAATGAGAATTTGTTTTTCATCATCCACAAACAATAGATTTAGTTTTGTCATGGTTTATTTAACGGGTAAATAAATAGTAAAAGTTGTACCTTCTCCAATTTTTGATGCAACCTTTAATTCACCTCTATGCTCCTTAATAATTTTATGACTAATAGCCAATCCTAATCCAGTACCTTTACCACTTCTTTTAGTAGTAAAAAAAGGCTCAAAAATTCGGGTTAAATTTTCAGTTGGAATACCCTTACCATTATCTTTAATTTTGATTTCAACCCGTTGTTCTTGCTGTAAAGTTATAATTTCAATCACTCCCTCATTTCCTTTAGAATGAATCGCATGAATAGCATTCACTAGTAAATTTAGAAATACTTGATTAATCTGAGCTGGAGCACAAGTAATATGTGCCACATCACTATAGTTTTTGTTAATTTTAACTTTATCATCTAACATATGATTAATCATATTAAGAGCATCATCCAAACCTTTATTAACATCATGTTCAGCAGCTTCTGCTCTATCTAGTCTACTAAAATCTTTTAAATTTTTAACCAGATTAGATATTTTATCAATTCCGCCTAGAGCATTATCAAGCAACATTTGAGCCTCTTCAAGAGTTTCATCCTCTTCTAAAGATTTACTCATATCTTTAACAGTTTTTAATTGTTCATTAGTAGTATCCTCTTGTTTGCATAATCCTTCATAAGCACCAAGAGCTTCTCCAATTTCATCGATATGTCCTTTAGTTAGTTCAACACTGCTTTTTACATAAGCCAATGGAGTATTGATTTCATGCACAATTCCAGCTACCATTTGACCAATAGAGGCCATCTTTTCTGATTGCACTAAATGAGCTTCAGATTCTTCTAGTTCAAAAGTTCTTTCTGCCACTAAACGTTCTATTCGAGCGGTACGTCCCATTAACACCAACATGTAGGAGACTAGTAATATAGTTAATAATAAGCCACCTACTAAAACTATCCAAGCGGTTTTAGCTACAGTAAATTTATCTGTTGGAGATAATATTACCGACCAATTCTGCCCAACAATATTTAATTTAGTCGTGAAATTACGAGGTTGTTCTTGTAATGATAGAGATAACCAATATTGTACAGTTTGAGAAATACCAGAATCTGCTGTAACATTTTGACTAGTATTTTTAGTACTTATATTATTTTTATCGTTACTAATCTCTAAGCTAAAGTTTTGAGCCAATAAATTTTGCAACGATTGTTTAATAATCTTATTTAAATCAATAGTTACAAATATAAATCCTCGTATATTAGCACGTCGAGCCGCTAATTTATTTGGTAAGCCAGAGTGATATACTGGTTGAAAAATACCAATATGCATAGATTTTTTGGAATCATATGGAAAAGCTTTGGTTGCAATTGGCATGCCTTTATCTCTTCCCTGTTCCATAGCATGTAACCAATCAGGCTGACTACCCATGTCTAAGCCTATGATCTTATTTAAACTAGAGGCCGGTTCTTCATAGGTTAATGGAAAATAACGTTCTCGTTGAGAAATCGGCACTATTTTGCCATTATTATCAAATTCTGTCATAGCAAAATCGTCCACTTGTTTTCGAGTAGTATTGATAAACATTCTTTGTTCGGTATTTAAAACTTGTGGAACCCAAGCTACTATATCAATGTCAGACCTATTTTCCCGCATTTTTTGAGCGTATTGTTTAAATCCTTGTTGCCGAATTACATTTGAAGCTCCGATATAAGCCCCCATCGAATGAATCGATTCTAACATTAAATCAAAACTACGTTGTAAACTTGCCATTTGGCTATGAATTAATCGTTCGGTTTCATTTTCTACTCGTTGTTTTTCAAAAGTATGAGTTGCTTTGAACGCACTGATTGTTAATATGGAACATAGAAAGAAAATAACTATTGCCAATCCATAACGTAACCATATATGTTTTGAAGATATATTTGAATTTTTTATGCTCATATTTAATAAGATTTTGAAAGATAAAGAAAATTTAATTTTACTACAATAGCTGTAAATTGCAAATTTAATAATTAAGAATTATCTATTAGATTTTTCAATTTTAGCCCAAGAATCACGCAAGGTTACAATTCGATTAAAAACTAATTTTTCTGCTGAACTGTCAACATTATCAACACAAAAATAGCCTTGTCTTTCAAATTGAAAACGTTGATTAGCTTCGGCATTAGCTAAACTAGCTTCTACTTTACTATTTGGTAAAATAGTTATAGAGTTAGGATTAAGTGCTGTTTTAAAATCAGTTCCATTAGCACCAGGATTTGGTTGATTAAACAAACGGTCATATAAGCGGATTTCTGCGGTAATAGCATGGGTTTCTGATACCCAATGAATCGTACCTTTTACTTTCCTTCCATCAGGAGCTGAACCACCTTTAGTGGCTGGATCATAAGTACAACGCAATTCTATTATTTCGCTATTTTCATTTTTAATTACACTTTGACAAGTAATAAAGTAAGCATAGCGTAATCTGACTTCACGTCCTGGAGCTAATCGGAAAAATTTCTTTGGTGGTTCTTCAAGAAAATCATCTTGTTCAATGTAAATGACTTTGGAAAAAGTGATTAACCGTGAACCCATACTAGGATCATTGGGATGGTATGGAGCTTCTAGTTGTTCTGCTTCTACTGGATAATTTTCAATCACTACCCGAAGTGGTTTTAAAACTGCCATCACTCGGGCTGTTTTAGGGTCTAAATCACTACGGATGGAATTTTCTAATACTCCTATTTCAATACTGGTATTATTTTTGGTTAAACCAATTTTATTACAAAAATCTTTAATTGATTCAGGAGTATAACCTCTTCGTCGCATTCCAATCAAAGTTGGCATACGTGGATCATCCCAACCATTAACCAAATTATTTTCAACTAATTCTTGTAATTTACGTTTACTCATGACAGTATAGTTCAATGATAAACGAGCGAATTCTATTTGTTGTGGATGACATGGAATTTGTAAAGTATCTAAAAACCAATCATATAGGGGACGGTGATCTTCAAATTCCAGGGTACAAAGTGAATGAGTAATACCTTCAATCGCATCAGATAAACAATGAGTAAAATCATACATTGGATATACGCACCATTTGTTACCTGTCATTTGATGTGGTAAATGTTTAATGCGATAAATAATCGGGTCTCGTAAGTTTATATTAGCTGCTGCCATATCTATTTTAGCTCGTAATACAAGTTCACCATCAGCAAATTCACCAGCTTTCATCCGAGTAAATAAGTCTAAGTTTTCTTCGACAGTACGTTCACGATATGGACTATTTTTACCTGGTTCTTTTAAAGTGCCACGATATTGTCTGATTTCTTCACCATTTAACCCACAAACATAAGCTTTATTAATCTTAATAAGTTCAATGGCATAGTCATATAGTTGTTCAAAATAATCTGAGGAATAACATAATTTAGTCCAAGTATAGCCCAACCAATTTAAATCAGCTTTAATAGATTCAACATATTCAAGGTCCTCTTTACTAGGATTAGTATCATCAAATCGTAGATAACAATGTCCAGAATTTTCTGCTGCAACATCAAAATTCAGGCAAATTGATTTAGCATGGCCAATATGTAAATAACCATTAGGTTCAGGTGGAAAACGGGTAACTAATTGAAAGGTTTTAGTTTTTAAGTCTTCAGTAATGATCTGACGAATAAAGTCGTTGGGGATAGATTTAGAAATTTGCATGTTGAATAGTTCGTAGTTTAAGTGTTAGTTCAAAGCTTACTACCTGTTTTCAACCCTTAAGATTTGAGCTTTTTAACATTATAGCATTGGAAATAACCTCATTCAATTTATAAATCATCAAAGGTTTGTTATTCACTTAATTATAGACTAATTAAAATTAATTTGTGTTAATAATTTACACCATAATAAATAATATTTATATATTTGTACAAGGTAAAATCAAGTAGTTATTTAATGGTAAAACTTAAGAATATTTAGAAATTGAGTTTTGAATAAGGTGATAGCCCTTTTATTACATCGACCTACACGGCTAATACAAAGTTTTTTAATTAATAACTGTTAGGTATTTCCAAATCTGATAAACTATACGCAATAAGTAATTGATATTTATTTTGAATTTAATTAAACATTAAGCAATATAGAATTTAAGAATTACTATCAAAATATCCAGCCCACTTCTTTTAAAACGAATAATCCCCAAATTATAATTAATCATAATTAACGAGAAACTCTAATGAGTAATTATAAAGATACCTTAAATTTGCCGAAAACTAATTTTCCGATGCGGGGCAACTTAGCCAAACGAGAACCAGAATTCTTAAAAACTTGGGAAACTATATATCAGCAATTGCGAGAACAACGTAAGGAAGCTAAAAAATTTATTTTACATGATGGGCCTCCTTATGCTAATGGTAATATTCATATTGGCCATGCAGTCAATAAAATACTTAAAGATATAATTATTAAAGCAAAAACTTTAGATGGTTTTGATGCTCCATATGTACCAGGTTGGGATTGTCATGGTTTGCCAATTGAATTGGAAGTTGAAAAGAAATTAGGCAAAGCTGGGCATAATACTAGTGAATTTCGCCAAGCTTGTCGAAATTATGCCAGTCAACAAGTTGATAAACAACGGGAAGATTTTAAACGTTTAGGAGTGATTGCTGATTGGGATAATCCTTATTTAACCATGAATTATCAGACTGAAGCAGATATTATTCGTTCTTTAGGACAAATTATTCAAACTGGTCATGTGCATAGTGGTTTTAAACCAGTTCATTGGTGTAGCGATTGTGGTTCGGCATTAGCAGAGGCTGAAGTCGAATATGAAGATAAAAAATCTACTGCGATTGATGTACGATTTACAGTAATTGATGAGGAAGCTTTATTGGCTTGTTGTCATCATGCTCCCAGTAGTGGTAATGGACCTATTTCAGTAGTTATTTGGACTACTACACCTTGGACTCTGCCAGCTAATGAAGCGGTAGCACTACACCCAGAACTAGAATATTCAGTAGTGCAATGTGAAGGCGGACAGTATGGAACTGAACGGTTAGTGATAGCAGAAGCAATGCTAAGAGATACTATGTTACGCTATGGAATTGAGCATTATCATGTAGTTGCATATTGCCAAGGTAAAGATTTAGAAAATTTACAATTACAACATCCATTTTATGATCGTCAAGTGCCGATTATTTTAGGCAAGCATGTGACAACAGAAGCTGGTACAGGTGCTGTACATACCGCTCCTGTGCATGGACAGGATGACTATGTGGTTGGCAGTCGTTACAACTTACCGATTAATAATCCAGTTGATGATAAAGGAGTATTTTTACCAAATACCCAACTCTTTGCTGGTCTACATGTGTTTGATGCTAATCTAAAAATAGTAGAAGTTCTGAAAGAAAAAAACAAACTAGTTCATGAACATAGAATTTTACATAGCTATCCATATTGTTGGCGACATAAAACTCCAATTATTTTTCGTGCTACTCCCCAGTGGTTTATCAGCATGGATAAAAAGCAATTGCGTCAGCAATCTTTAGCAGCAATTAAGGATGTGCAATGGATTCCTGAATGGGGCGAGCAACGAATTGAGGGAATGATTGTCAATCGACCTGATTGGTGTATTTCCCGACAGCGTAATTGGGGGGTTCCGATAGCCTTATTTGTTCATAAAATTACCGGTATTCTACATCCACAAACTACTGAATTAATTGAAGCTGTAGCCCAATTGGTAGAAAAATATGGTGTTAATGCTTGGTTTGAATTAGAGCCAGGCAAGTTATTAGGAAATAAGGCCGATAAATATCAAAAAATTACCGATACATTAGATGTATGGTTTGATTCAGGAGTTACTCATGCCACTGTGTTAGAGGCAAATTCACAGCGTCCAGCCGATTTATACTTAGAAGGTTCTGATCAATATCGAGGTTGGTTCAATTCTTCATTAATGACTTCTATCGCAATGGATGGGCAAACTCCATATAAAGCAGTGTTAACACATGGTTTTGTGGTTGATGCAAAAGGCCGTAAAATGTCCAAATCTATGGGCAATGTGATAGCTCCACAAAAAGTTATTAAAACATTAGGAGCCGACATCATTAGACTTTGGGTCGCAGCTACTGATTATAAAGGTGAAATCTCAGTCTCTGATGAAATTTTAAAAAGGATTTCAGATGGTTATCGTAGATTACGTAATACGGCTCGCTTTCTGTTAGCTAATTTGAATGGTTTTGATCCAGCGACTGATAGCATAGCTCCAGAAAATATGTTAGCTTTAGATCGATGGGCAATGGCTCAAGCTTTCCAAGTGCAACAAGCTATTATTAAGGATTATGAAAACTATCAATTTCATTTAGTATATCAAAAGATTCATAACTTTTGCACCACCGATATGAGTAGTTTTTATCTTGATGTAATTAAAGATCGTCAATATACTTGTAAAGATAATAGCCTTGCTCGTCGTTCTGCTCAGACAGCTCTGTTTCATATTGTGGAAGCATTAGTGCGTTGGTTAGCTCCTATTTTGAGTTTCACTGCTGAAGATATTTGGCAACAAATTCCTGGTAAACGCAGTCAATCAGTATTTTTAGAAGTTTGGTATGAAAAACTATTACCGATTGATGAACCAGTTTGTAAATATGAAATTAGTTCCAATTTATGGACTAAGATTTTTGCATTGCGAGAAGCTGTCAACCAGGAACTAGAAATTTTACGAACTGCGGAAACTATAGGTTCTTCCTTGGATGCTGAAGTTGATATTTATTGTGATGATATTCTGTTTACTCAGTTAGATACACTAGAAGATGAATTACGATTTATTTTCATTACTTCTTATGCCCGTTTGAATTCGATTGATAAAAAACCAGATACAGCTAATGAGTATGAGGGATTCTGGTTACAAGTTAAACCTTCCGAACATGATAAATGTGTACGCTGTTGGCATCATCGGGAAGATATTGGTAGTAACGCAGAACATCCAAAATTATGTGGTCGATGTGTGGAAAATATCACTGGTGCAGGTGAGAAACGTTACTATGGCTAAAAATGGGTTAAGATGGCTTTGGATTTCGTTATTAGTAATAATTCTAGATCAAGTGAGTAAATTTTGGATGGATAGCAATCTTTCATTCAATCAACCAGTTAACTTATTACCATTTTTTGATTTACGATTGTTATATAACGAGGGTGCTGCTTGGAGTTTTTTGGCTAATGTTGGTGGTTGGCAACGTTGGTTTTTAAGTGGATTATCGCTAGTTATTAGTGGCATATTATTGGTATGGTTAATTCGTTTAGAACGACGACAAATATGGTTAGCAATCGCCTTGTCTTTAGTATTAGGTGGTGCTTTGGGCAATTTAATAGATAGAGTTATATATGGTCATGTAATTGATTTTATTGATATATATTACCAACAATGGCATTGGCCAGCATTTAATATTGCCGATAGTGCTATTAGCGTTGGAGCAGTTATGTTGGTGATAGATGCTATTTTAGAGGGAAAAAGTAAATGATTTAAAATCAATTACAACTGTGTATAATAAAGTAACCCGATATTAAATATATAAATACGGGTTACATTATAAATTACTTAGCTGAAAACGGAGAACTTTTTTGATTGATATAGTTAATCAATCTCTGAGCTGGTAAATAACCAGGAATCAGTTCACCATCAGATAAAATCAAAGCTGGTGTACCATTAATTCCAATACTTTGACCTAATTTATATTGATCAGCAACTGGATTATTACATTCAGCTTTCTCAATTTCTTTTCCTTCTTTGGCATCAGTCATAGCTTGTTGTCTATCTTTAGCACACCAAACTGATACCATATCATTATAAGTCCCAGAACCAATCCCAGCTCGTGGAAAAGCTAAATAACGTACTTCAATTCCAGCCTTGTTTAAAGTCGGAACTTCTTTATGAATTTTGGCACAATAAGGACAGTCAACATCAGTAAAAATATGAACTACATGTTTAGTACCATTTTCTGGAGCAAAAACTACCATATCTCTCACATTTAAACTATTAAGAGCTTTAAGACGTAATTTGGAAAACTTGCTATCAGCTATATTTTTGCCAGTTTTCAAATCACGAATATCACCCATAATCAAATAATTACCATCAGCACTAATATATACAATCTCTGAACCAATCATGGCCTCGTACAATCCTGGAATAGGAGTAGTACTTAATTTAATTTTACTAATATCAACTTTAGCAAATTTTTTCAGAGCTTCTGTAACCGCTGCTGGAATATTAGAATCAGTTTTTTCTTCAGCTAAAGCAAATGAACTTATGGTTAATAAAACCATCAACAAATAAATACGCATAATTTATCCTTAATCTCTAAAGTTGTTAAATTGTAATGGCAAATCCATATCCTCCTTACGCAATAAAGTCATAATTTGCTGTAAATCATCACGTTTTTTCCCAGTAACTCGTATTTGTTCAGATTGGATTGAGGCTTGCACTTTAATTTTAGAAGCCTTTATCATCTTTACAATAATTTTAGCATTTTCTTTATCTATACCTTGTTTAACAGTAACTTGTAATCGAGCTTGATGATTTTGAATTTCTGGTTCTCCGACAGTAAATGCAGCAATATCAATACCTCGTTTAGCTGATTTTTTATATAAAATATCAGTCATTTGTTTTAATTGAAATTCATTTTCAGCATGCAAGGTTAAAGTATCCTGATTATATTCTATATGAGCTTTAGAACCTTTAAAATCAAATCGATTCATAATCTCACGATTAGTTTGATCCACTGTATTAGATAACTCATGCAAATCTACTTCTGAAACGATATCGAAGGATGGCATTGTTCGCTCCAATAATTAATGAGGCTTTTTAATAGCAATTTTCTCTTTAATACGAGCAGCCTTACCACGAAGATTACGCATATAATATAATTTGGCTCGTCGTACATCACCATGTCGTTTAACAGCAATAGAATCAATCATTGGGCTATAAGTTTGAAATACTCTTTCCACTCCTTCACCGTGAGAAATTTTCCGTACAGTAAATGCAGAATTAATTCCTCGATTTCGTTTAGCAATTACTAAACCTTCAAATGCCTGTAAACGTTCTCTAGTACCTTCCTTAACTTTTACTTGAACTGTAATGGTATCACCAGGTCTAAAATCCGGAAATTCATTGGTCATTTGTTTCTGATCTAATTGATCGATAATATTTGTCATTTATTGTCTCCTAAATATTTGAGGATTAAAATTTTATAAAGTTTAAAAAAACTAGGTTTTACCTAGCTTAGTAGTTACTTCCAATGTACTTGTTGAAAATAAATTTTATATTTCAATCTGTTGTACAGTTATTTTCATCCAATAATTCAGGATGTAATAGTTGAGTTCGTTCTAAAGCTTGTTGCTGTCGCCAATTAGCAATTTTTGCATGATTACCAGATAACAATATTGCTGGAACTTTTTGACCATCAATTTCTTCAGGTCGAGTGTAAGTTGGATAGTCCAATAAACCAGAGGAAAATGAATCTTCTTTAGCTGATTCTTCGTGGCCTAATGATCCTGGTAATTGTCGCACTAAAGCATCAATTATTACCATTGCAGCTAATTCTCCACCGCTAAGAACGTAATCGCCTATTGACCATAATTCATCAATATCTTGCTCTATTACTCTCTCATCAATACCTTCATAACGACCAGCTACTAAAATTATATTTTGATAACTCAATAGAGTTTGCACACCGGCCTGATCTAAACGTCGGCCTTGAGGAGATAAGTAAATAACTTTAGTTCCATAACCTAAACTTTTTTTGGCAGAATTAATAGCAGCTCGCAATGGTTGTACTTGTAATACCATACCTGGACCACCTCCATAAGGCCGGTCATCCACTCGATTATGCTTATTATCAGTAAAATTTCTGGGATTCCAAATAGATAGATTAAAAATTTGCTTTTGCAAAGCTCTAGCGGTTATCCCACCACAACTTAATGTAGCAAACATTTCTGGAAATATGGAGATAATTCCAATATGCATATTAAAAATCTGCATCCCAATCAACTAATATGATACGATGAGTTAGATCAACTTTAATTACTACTTGTTGCAATACAAATGGAATCATACGTTGGCATTCTCCTTCTACAACCAACACGTCATTGGCTCCAGTTGCCAAAAGATGATCGACACGACCTAAATTAATACCTTCATTATTAATCACTGTTAAACCTTCCAAATCAGTCCAGTAATATTCATCTTTTGAAATTGCTGGTAACTGAGTTCGATTCACCATGATATCTGAACCTAACAAACGAGCTGCAATATTACGTTCATCAATTGTTTCAAACTTAACAATAATCCCTTTAGTATGCAAACGTCCATCTTGCAATTTTAAAGTTTGTCCTTGTATTTGCCAAGGTGAATAATCAAGTATATTACTAATTGGATCAGTATATGAAAACACCTTCAGCCAGCCTTGTACCCCATATAGGCCGTTAATATTTCCGATTGTAACTAGATTTGGCATAATGGGATAAGATAGATTTAGGCTGAAGTCACTTCTGATATAATAGCAGGAGCAATGGTAGGATCTACAGATTCTGGATCAGCAGATATAGCTTCTGAAGCTGGTTTTTCTCTTTTGGGTTTATAACTATTATCAACAGGAGGTGGTGGTGGATTTTTGATATAACTTTTAATTAAATTAGCTACTCTATCCGATGGTTTAGCTCCTACTCCAATCCAATAGTTAGCACGTTCTAAATTTAAACGTAAAGGTTCGTCATTGCCTTTTGCAATTGGATTAAAAAAGCCTAGACGTTCAATAAAACGTCCATCACGACGATTACGTGAATCAGTGACAACTATATGATAAAAAGGCCGTTTTTTAGCACCGCCACGAGTTAAACGAATAGATACCATGTATATATTTCCTTGGTTAAAAAATTGGATTCTAAGTTTTAATTGGGTAAAATTCTTAAATTTTCGTTATGGATTATTCCATACAATTTATTCATTGATTATATCCACTCCTGCCGGTGGAGTAAATATAAATAAATCCTTATCAAGTTTTTGATTATTTTGTATCTGTTCAAATCTAATATAAGTAGTTTGAGCTAAACTATCAACTAATTCAAGACCTAATAAATATTTATTCTTGATTTCAATTCGTATACTATCAAATTGGTTTTGTTCATCTTTGGGAATTAATTCAAATCTTAACGAGTTATTTTCAACTGGTAACTGATTGACAAAAAAATCTTTTTCTATATTGGTATTATTACTAAATAAGAATGCAGGAGTTCTTAGAGTATTGGCTAGTTTTTTTACGGTTACCTGTTCTAAATCACTATCATAAATCCAGATTTTCTGGCCATCAGCAATTATCAGTTGTTCATAAGGTTGTTTATATTCCCAACGAAACATATTTGGACGTTGAACATACATTTTACCTTTAGATTTTTCTAATAAATTACCTTGTTCGTTAAAAAGACTTTGTTTAAACTGACCCTGCATAGTTTTTAACTGTTTTAAAAAATCATCTAGCGATTCGTTAGCAAAAACAAGTTGTGGTAATAACAATAGCCATATATATCTTGTTACATTTTCCATTTTATACTACAACCAATGCTTGGAATCTGATTTGAATCCACTGGTTTTCCCGCTATTATTGCATCTAAAGCTGCACGAATATCTTTCCCATTAACTGGCATATCATTACGAGGTCTAGCATCATCTAATTGACCTCGATAAACACATTTTAATTCGCTATCAAAAATATAAAAATCAGGAGTACAAGCAGCCTGATAGGCTTTAGCTATAGCTTGTGTCTCATCAAATAGATATGGAAAAGGATAACCTTCTTGTTGCATTTTTTCCGGAGAATCTTCTGGATAATTGGCAACATCATTAGAATTAATTGCAATTAATACAACATCTTTAGATTTATAATCATTAGCAAGTTGAATTAATTCTGATTTAACATGTTTCACGTAAGGACAATGATTACAGATAAACATTATTACTGTAGCGACGTTAGATTTCAAAACATCAAGTGATAATGTCTTGCCTGTAGCTGGGTCAAGTAGATTAAAATCTGGAGCTTTGGTACCTAATGGCATCATATTAGATGGTATTGCAGCCATAAATATCCTAAATTTAGTTTTTGGGGACTTTGTTAAATTTTTAATTATAACATGGAATATCATTATCTGTCTAATTATAATCAGAACAAGCACATTATAATTCAAACATGAATTTAGCTCTGCTATGAGTGAATCACTTAGATATTTGGGAATGATAAAATTTAAGTTAAAATTTGGTAAGATGTAATGAATGAAATTATATCAATGTATATAGATAATAACAGATAAAAATTATGGAAATTACTAAAAATAACATTACAAGAACTTGCCCAGAAAGTGAAATTTATAATGAGTTGTTAAAGTTAGATGATAAACATATACTTGAACTTGGTTGTGGCAATGCTGAGTTGACTCGTACTATAGCTACAGAAGGACATGGTAGGACAATTGTAGCAACCGAAGTTGATAAAATTCAACATAATAATAATTTATTAATAACTGATTTACCTAATGTTACTTTTAAATTAGCTGGGGCTGAGAAGATTCCTGCTAAAAATAATACGTTTGATGTGGTGTTTATGTTTAAATCATTCCATCATGTGCCAATAAAATTAATGGGACAAGCTTTAATGGAAGTACAACGAGTGTTAAAACCAAATGGGATAGCGTATATTTCTGAACCAATATTTGCTGGGGATTTCAATGCAATATTAAGCTTATTCCATGATGAAAAAGAAGTACGACAACAAGCATTTTTAACCATTAAAAACTCGGTTGATACTGGAATTTTTTCATTAATTAGCGAAACATTTTTCAATCTATCATTAGTATTTGAGGATTTTACTGATTTTGAGAATAAAGTGCTAAAATCTACTCATACTGAACATAATTTGTCTGATACTGTTTATAAGCAAGTTAAAGAATTATTTGTCAAACAGAAAACTGGTAAATTTACCATACCAATTCGGGTGGATTTATTACAGGTCATTAGTTAATAACCCGGCTAAAAACTCTTCACCAGCTTGTTTAGGTAATTTATTTTCGGCAGTAAGTTTAATTATTTGTCGTGGCAGAGTTATGTCATATCCAAGCAAACGTAGAGAATAACGTTTAATATTATTATTATTACGAAAATTTTTTTCCGTCATTCCATTAAGATATAAACTAACAAATCGTTCTTCATCAATCAAATAGTGATGATCTTCTAACCATCCTTCTTGGTTAAATCCAAACTTTAAGGTGTTGGTTTGTGAAGAATCATTATAGTCATAAACATAGGTATAAATTTTATTTAATTCATAATGATTGAAGGCCAAATCTAATACTAGCAGAGTTGCTTCAGTTCCATGACCTAAAGCACGATGTTGAGAAGCGAATAAGCCGATTAAATATTCAGCTCTTTTATGTAATGGATTATAATCGCTGAGAATTGCCACTCCAATTATTCCATATTGCTGATGCTCTATCATAAATTCAACATAACCAAGCTCGGTGAACTCATACTCTGCATGTTCTGTTATTAGAGAAGCAAGTTGTTTTTCAGTTTGTTGAATATGGTTAGAGCGGTATAAATGGAGAAACGATTTATCTTGATAAGCCTGTAATAAGACTGGTACATCTTCTACTACAGTACGACGAATTGTGATAATATGACCTTGATTAGAATGTTTCATTAGTTTGAAAAGCTATACTAGCTCCAATATTTCGTTCAAATTCTCCAACTTGAATAATTAATTCCCAAACTGTTTCGTCACTACTACAAGGACTATCAATTAAGTTAATACATTATCATAAGTCGGATATATATTCTACTGTTTCTATAATTGTTCTACTGTTTCTGTAATTGTTATAGTTTCAGTTTTTCCTGTACGAGCAAATTTTAAGAAATATAACAAGCCACTAGCAATAATTAATAATAAAATACCTAACAAAGGACGATAGACAAACCAAGCTATTGCAATAGTAATTAGAGATAGTGCCATAGCTATTATAAAAGTAATCAAACCACCAATAAAAGCAACTATATCTGCTATAAATGGTATGATAGCCGCTAAAGTTCTCAATACTCCAAATATGAGGTTTAAACCAATAAACATAATCAAAAAACCTACTGCTCGAAGTATCCAAGTAAGTAGAATATTAAATTTTTGCTCGTGCTGAAACATATTCTCGGCTGAGACATTGCCATATTCAAATAGTTCAATTTTTCCACCAATTTGAGTTGTGTAAGCCTCAAAAGTTGAATTAACCTGTTTAGCAATGATACTTATCATACTTGGTTTAATAATTTCAAAACTTATTTTCAAATCACCAATCTGTGGTTGAGCAGGATTTTCTCCCATATAATAAGCATTATCATAAACTTGTAATTTATCTCTAATTTCTTTTGCAACTAATGTTGTACTTGTTACTGGCAATTTTTGATAATTATTAATCCGACTGACTAAACTAGGCGGTAAAGTGAAGGCACCAATGGTTACATGTTTTACTTGAAAAGTTCCTGAATTGAACAACATTGCAGATGGGTTTTGATGTTCTTCCGACTGTTTGAAATTATTAGAATTTAATATTTTACTATCCCAATTTTTGCTATAACTATAAGTTGTTACTGTTTCTATACTTCCTCCTAATTTTTCTATAGTTTCTGAATATTTATGTTCTTGCCATTGATACATTTGAACTAAACGACGTAATTTAATAATATTATTCTGAATAATGCCAAATCTTATATCAACTAAAGTTTCATTTGATTCGGCTTTACCAGTTAAATGAACTAATTTTCCTTCATTTTTTTTATTAATTTGATCAGCTTCAATAGGAGTAACAATACTAATGCCTTCTTCCAAAGTTTGAGCTCGATACACAGCTCGTCCCTCATTCCAAAATAGTAATGGAAATGCCACTAAAAATAAAATTAAACCTAGTATAATATTTCCAAAAGAGCTTTTAATTCTGCTCCACCAAGACTCAGTAGTAATTTCAGTATAAGACATTTTTCCTCCGTTTAATTAATATTATAATTAAATTTCACTCTGACTTAATCCATCAATAATAGCCAGTTCATCAGAATTAAGAAGTTTATCAATATCTAACACAATCACCATTTTATCACTCACAGTAGCCAAACCTTTGACAAATTCAGTGCTAATTACACTACCAAAATCTGGTGGTGGTTTAATTTCAGTTTCAGTTACATCATACACATCTGATACTCCATCAACCACAATTCCCATAATTCGTTCTTTACCATTTTGAGAGATAACATTTACCACTACCACTACTGTCATCGAACCATATTCTTGATAATCAAGATTAAATCGTAACCGTAAATCAACAATTGGTACAATCGTTCCACGTAAATTAATCACTCCACAAACATAATTTGGAGTATTTGGAATTTGAGTAACTTTACTCCAACCTTTTATCTCTTGTACTCGTAAAATATCTATCGCATATTCTTCCGTGGCTAATACAAAAGTTAAATATTTATTGGAAATGTCAATAATATCATTATTCATAACGAGTCGCCCCTAAAGGTAAGTAAGAAGGAGATTTAGTCTGATTGCGAAAAAGTTGAATCAAACCAGTAATATCCAAAATTAAGGCTACGTTACCATTGCCCAAAATTGTTGCTCCTGAAACACCTTGCACTTTTTTATAATTATTTTCTAAATTTTTGATTACTATCTGTTGTTGAGATAATAATTCATCGACAAATAAACCAATTTTCTGTCCATCACCTTCAGCGATCACTAATAAACCTTGTTCTAATTTGGTAGCGGTATTTTTAATGTCAAATAACTTATATAACCGCAAAATCGGAATGTAATCATCTCGTAGCTTATAAATTTCCACAGTTCCAGTGAAAGAATTAACTAATTTCGTCTGGATTCGTAATGATTCCATGATAGAAAGCAGGGGTAATACAAATATTTCTTTACCAACTCGTACTAGTTGGCCATCTAAAATTGCTAAGGTTAATGGTAAGCGAATACTAAATTTTGAACCTTTGCCAGTTTCAGATTTTACTTCAATTGAACCACCTAAATCTCTTATATTGCGACGCACTACATCCATGCCAACTCCACGTCCTGATACATCGCTTATTTCTTCTGAAGTGGAAAAACCAGGTTGGAAAATGAATTCATATAATTGTTCATTGACTAAATTTTCTTCTGGAGTTATCCAACCTTTTTGAATTGCTTTCGCTCGAATTTTTTCTATATCAAATCCGGCCCCATCATCACTAATTTGAATAACGATATTCCCACTTTGATGAAAAGCATTAAGATGTAACTGTCCAATTTCAGGCTTGCCGGCTTGTTTGCGTTGTTCGGGTAACTCAATTCCATGATCAAGAGAATTACGCACCAAATGTACTAACGGATCACTCATTTTTTCCAATACAGTTTTGTCCAATTCAGTACTTTCACCGGATAGGATAAGCTCAACTTTTTTACCTAATTGACTACTCAAATCATGGACTAAACGTGGAAAGCGATTAAAGGAAAAACTAATTGGTAACATTCGAATTCGCATTACATTTTCTTGTAATTCCCGAGTATTGCGTTCTAGTTGGGACAATCCATCCCGTAACTGTATAATGTCTGAATTATCAAAGTTTTCCCCTATTTGATCCAACATAGATTGGGTGATTACTAATTCACCTACAATATTGATTAAATTATCAATTTTATCTATTCCAACTCTGATAGAATTAGTATTACCTTGAATATTGACATGCTTATTTACTATATCATCAGATGGTTCTTTATGGATTTCTACTGTAGGTTCTACAACAATATCTTGAGAAACCATTGGGGCGATAATTTCAGGAATAGGTTCAGTAGTTTCCACCTCAGATACTTCTATAGATTTTAAATTTTCACTTGTTGGTGATTCAAGATTCTCTAAATTATTAACTGTAATATTTAATTCACATTCATCTATAACCCATTCAAAAATTTCTTCAATATCTGCTCGACTAGCCTTACTTTGTAAAATAAGTTCCCAACTTAAATAACAAGATTGTGGGTCAATATCGGCAAAATTAGGTATTGCATCTGTATTTGCAATAACTGTTAACTCACCTAATTCTTTTAACTCTCTAAATAAATTTATTGGGTCATTACCAGTTTTTAAAATTGGTAAATCTGGTTTAAATTCTATATGCCATTGTCTTAAAACTTCTGGTTCAACTATTATTTCTTCTGATGAAATTATTTCTGGGGTTTCTATAATTTCTTTGGTTAATGCTTGTTTTAATTCATTTTGGCAAGCCTGAACTAATTGAGTATCATATTCATTATTATCTTTAGATGCTAACAGCATCATACGCAATATATCCCCGGTACGTAGTAATAAATCAATCAATGTTTGATCAATAGAATGCTTTCTATCACGAACTTCATCTAAAAATGTTTCTGCATTATGTGCAAAGGTAACTATATCTTCAAGTTGGAAGATACCAGCACCTCCCTTGATAGAATGGGCAGCTCGAAAGATATTATTAATCAGCTCTTCATTAAAATTTCCGATCTCTAAATCTAACAAACTAGATTCCATGATGTCTAGATTTTCAAAACTTTCTTCAAAAAATAAACCACGTACTTGAGTCAAGTCTATTGTCATTATTACCTCAACACTTTTCTAATTGCTGCTAATAATTTATCCGGATCAAATGGCTTAATAATCCAACCGGTTGCACCAGCAGCTTTGGCTTGTTTCTTTTTTTTTGGGTCTGTTTCAGTCGTTAATAATAAAATTGGTTTGAAACGATATTCAGGTAAGATTCTTAATTTACCCACTAGAGATAATCCATCAAGTAAAGGCATATTAACATCGGTAATAATTAAATCAAAATTATGTTGATTGGCTAATTCTAATGCTTGCATGCCATTTTTTGATTCAGTAACATTATATTTAGCATCGTTCAAAGTTAATGCCAACATCTGTCGGATAGAAACTGAATCATCACAAATCAAAATTTTATGTGCCATTTATTGACGACTCCGAAATTAAGAGTAAACCACATTGGAATTCAAGTTCTTATTTTAAATTTATCTATATTATATATTTAGTAAGATAGTTAATTTTAGACATAAGAAGATATGATATTGATATAATTTAAAATTATACCATATTTCAATCAAATAAGAACTTATTTTTCATATTTACTAAGCCGATAACGAAAAGCACCTATTTTCATACCTAATAATTGAGCAGCTTTAGTTTTATTATTATTAACTTGTTTTAGAGTATTAAAAATTGTTTCTCGTTCAATTTCATTTAATAGTGGATCAAGAAATTCATCTTTATTTAAATTATTTAATTGTGTAATATTATTATTTGGTAATTGTAAGTCATCAACAGTAATTTCATTATTTTCACAAAGAGCTACAGCTCGTTCCAAAATATTTTCTAATTCTCTTACATTACCAGAAAAAAAATGTTTAGTTAACACTCTCATTGTTTCTGGTAGAACATAAATTTTTCGATTAGATGCAAATTTTTTTAGAAAATGTTCAACTAAATCAGGAATGTCTTCTATACGTTTTCGCAATGGAGGAATATATAATTCAATTACATTAATTCGATAGAATAAGTCTTGTCTAAATTTTCCAAGTTTCACTAGCCGAGCTAAATCGTAATTAGTAGCACTTAATATTCGCACATCAATAGGTATTTCTCTAGTAGCTCCAACAGGACGAATAGTTTTTTCTTGAATGGCCCTCAATAGTTTAACTTGCATTGATAATGGCAAATCAGCCACTTCGTCTAAAAATAAAGTTCCTCCCGAGGCGGTTTGAAATAAGCCTATCTTATCTACATTTGCCCCGGTAAAACTACCTTTTTTATGGCCGAAAAATTCACTTTCCATTAGTTCTTGCGGAATAGCTCCACAATTGACGGCAATAAAAGGTTTTTTAATTCGAACTCCGTTATTATGAATCATTTTAGCTACAATTTCTTTGCCAGTGCCGGATTCTCCTGTAATGTGAACTGGGGTTTGAGTTCTAGCTAATTTCTTAATTTTATTCCTAACACTTTTCATTACAGCAGATTTACCAATTAAGTTTACTTTATATTCAACAGAATTTTCCGGCAGTTTTAATGCTGAACTAACTAAATTGCGTAATTCTTTTAAATCTTTAAATGGTTTAGAAATAAAATCAAAAGCTCCTGCTTTCATGGCTTTGATTGCAGTTTCCATATCGCCATGAGCGGTAATCATTGCTATTGGAGTAAATGGATATTTTTTTGCAATTATATCAATAATATCCAAACCATTACCATCTGGCAATCGCATATCAGTTAAACATAAATTAAATCTACGTGAATTTAGGTGTTTTTTAGCCTCAGTAAAATTTTTGGCACAATAGCAAGTAATTCCCATTGGTTCTAAAGTCATTACCAATAGTTCCAGAATATCAGGTTCATCATCTATGAGTAAACAAAGTGGTTTCGACATTTTAATTTTTAATTAGTTGTGGAAAGCTAATTCGAAAACAACAACCTTTATCAGTATTGGAACATAAATTTAAAGATGCTTGATTAGCCTCGCATATTTCCCTTGCTAAATATAGTCCTAAGCCAGTACCTTTAGGTTCAGTTGTAAAAAAAGGTTCAAAAATTTGGTTTTTAGTTTTATCAGTCATTCCTGTTCCATAATCTCGGATATCAAGATAAGGATGGTTTGATTCTAC
>DRQV01000037.1 GCA_011371325.1 Thioploca sp. | reverse complement strand
AAATATATTAGATGCTGACAAAACAGGTTGTGGCGGCCAAAATAAAGAAAATCAAATTTGGCATCATATCGCTCCTGCACTAAGATAAGAGAACTTGATAATGAAAAAAATATTAGGATTCAGTATAGTAGAAATAATGGTGGCACTAGTTATTAGTTCTATTTTGCTAGCTGGGGTAATTTCAATATTTAATATGAGTAAAAAAACTTATACTATTCAAAGCAGTTTATCAGAACTACAAGATAATGCTCGTTTCGTTATGAATGAACTAATTGATGAACTACGAATGGTTGGTTACACTGGTTGTCAAGATATTATGGTTTATACTAATCCATTTTTGGATAATACCAATCCATTTGGAGTTATAGTAAACGACGATGTTATTCCAGGCACCAACCAAAACGATTACCCACCAAGCGATAGATTAGTATTTAACATTGATAAAGCTATCCAACAAGAATTAATTTTAACTCCAGCCAATGAGACATTATATCCATCGAGTACAGAAATCGCAAATACTATACCTTTAACTCTTGGGAGCAATGTATTGCCTAATGACGTAGGAAGAGTGGGAATTAGAGATTGTATTGGAGTAAATTATTATCAAGCTTCTGGAAAAAGCACTATAACTCTTGGAACTACTCCAGAGAGATTTTATCAACCTCCTATAGATTTTTTTATGACTAGAGGAAGTGGACCTACAACTGATTGTATAGCTGGTGGAGTTGGCAATGCCTGTCCTAGCACGGTATTATATGAAGTAAGAGCAGATGATAATAATGAATTTGGTTTATGGAAAACAGTAGATCATGGAAATGGTGCATCCAATCCACAATTATTAGTGGAAGGTGTACAGAATATTCAAGTTAGATACGGCATTGATAGTATAATTCAAGATGATGTACCAGATACTTACGTCAATATTCCTCCAGCTCAAGGAACAATTGGTCAGCCTATCGTTAGTGTGCGACTTACCGTGCTAATGAGAACAGCTAAAAAACGGGGGATTGAATGTCCATTTAATAAGAAATTTTTTCTTGATAACAGCTTAAATTGTGCTGTATGCGAAAGTGATGGTTCATATCAACCGCTAGAAAAAAATAAAAAACTTGAAAATGGTTATTGTCATCGTCTATTTACTACAACTATTGGAGTTAGAAATGGAACTTTTCCTTTTAATCAAATTTAGGAGGTTATTATGAAAACTAATTTTTATAAAGTCCAGCAAGGTGCTGTATTATTAATGTCATTAGTATTATTAATAGTATTAACCTTATTAGGTATTAGTGCATTAAACTCAACTAAACTAGAAACTAGAATGGCAGCAAATGTTACGGAAGATCATACTGCATTTCAAGCTGCTAATGCTGGTATTGATCAAGCTTATCATCATTATGTTTTTCAGGGTGGGAATGATAATTATGCAGATTTAAAAGATTTTCCAGAAGAGGGAGAATGGAGTGAGAAAGAACCAGTAATTTTAGAAAATAGCAAGACTCATGGATTAAAATTTAATAATAATGCTGCTGCTAGTTTAAGAATTAAAAAAGTAACTATACCAGAAACATCACAATTTTTTTATATAATAGAAAGTACTGGTAGTACCAACTGTGATGATGGCACATGTGATGGTCATAATGTAACTCTAGTAGAAGGTTGGTCATTTAAAGGTACGAAAGATAATGGTGAAAAAAGTAATGAGTTGAAAAAATGTCTCAATTTCTCAACTCCTACTTGTCAAGATTTTTTTGCTGGTATTGATGCCTGTGTTGCTGACCCAGACTGTGTAGTTGGTAGCGTTCCTTCAGCATGTAGTGATGCACCTGCTGGGGCTAAACCAATACCTAATTATTGTATTACAATATTTAAAAATATAGTAAATAATTTATCTATTTGATAGATGAATAAAATTATAAAAAATTTATGGAGAGTATATCATGATTAATTTGCGTACATTATTAATTTCTATATTGTTAAGTATATTATCTGGATTACCTATATTTGGCTTTGCTGATGATACTGAAATTTATTCACGTAAAATTGAAGTAGTAGATACTATTGATAGAACTAATATATTGTTTATGTTAGATAATTCAGGTAGTATGAATAGAATAATTACCGATAGTGTTGGTAATCCATCTGGCTATCGGCGTATAGATGTGTTAAAAGAAGCCTTAGATAAAATGTTAGATTCTGCATCTAATGTCAACATGGGTTTAGGACGTTTTGCAGCCCTTATTAATGCAAATAATCCACCAGTAAATGCTCCAATAATATTTCCAGTTGAGTTTATTGATAAAGATATTACTGAACTGGAAGGTGAAGAAACAGATGGTATTGGTGACATCACTGTATCTATTATCCAAGGTTCGGATGATGCCGAACAATTTGAAGAATCTGGCGAAATGATCTTGTATGAAACAGATTTAGATATGGTTGTTAAGCAAAATGAAGTGGTTACTTATGGTGGGGATGAGGTAAAGAGTGCTTCTATTACCACTGAAAAATTTGTTTACAATGGTGGAGACGATGCAGAAGAGTTTTTAAATGATGAACATCTTTTACAGACAGGTAGAGAAATTATGTACTTAGGAACTCGTCCGAAAAGTGCGACTGTACCAAATGATACTAATACGTTAGTTGGACTGCGATTTAGAGACCTTAATATTCCTCCTAAAACAAAAATTTTAGCTGCTGATATTGAATTTTTTAGTACTGACTCACGTGAAGCTACTAATAATTTAAATATAGCTATTTATGGTGCTGCTAATGATGGTTTATATACTAAAGACCCTTCAGGAGTTACTTTTGGCAATTCCTGTTATAAAAATGGTAGAGATGAAGATGCTTGTATTAATGGAACTTCTAATGGTTATCTCACTGGAGAAGGTTATCCAGAAGATAAGAAAAACTTTCCTTTGATTACCGATTCTAATGATGAAATTATTAAAGTTCTTTGGAATGAAGCTGATGAAGTAAAAACTGGGCAAGCATATAATAGTGCCAATATTAAAGATATTATTCAAGCAATTATAGATCGTGACGGCTGGAATGATGGTACTGATAAACATCATCCATATAATAGTCTAGTTTTATTATTACAAAGAGATGGAGATAATCCATCAACAGACTTAACTAATAGTAGAACTTTCTATTCAGCTGATAATATTGATAAAATACCACCTAAAATTCGTATAACTTGGGAGAGAAATGGAGCTCCAATATCTATAGCTAAAACTTATAATAATGTAAGAAATCAAAGAAAAAAAAATAAAGCTAATAATGGCTGGAAAGATAGTACAAATAATAAAGCTGTTAGCCTTGGAAGATGTGTGATAAATAAGGGATATTGTGCTACAGGAGATCATAATGAAGTTATAACTGGTGTGCATTTTTCAAATTTAGATATACCAAAAAACGCTGAAATAACTAGTGCTAGAATTACCTTTACCCATCAAAATGGTGATGATCCAATATTGGTTGGTAGTAAAAAAGACTTAGACTTATTTATCTATGCTGAAGATTCAACCGACCCTGATAATTATAGTACTGGAGAAATAGCAACTCGTGAAAAAATGACCCCGGCTATAGAGTGGAATAATGTGGCTATCTCACCAGATAATTTAGATAAAAATACAGAATGGGATGGAACAATAGGAGATTTACCTAACGGTCTAAAAACTATTTGGGAGGGTGAAGGAGATATACCGGAAGGATATTGTTCTAAAGATGAAAATGGTATGGTAACCGATGCTGATTGTATTAAATTTACTACTCCTGATCTTACCTCCATAGTACAAAAAATAGTTGAGCAAAAAAGTTGGCAACGAGAAAATAGTATTGCATTTTTATTTGAAGTAAATGCTACTAG
>DRQV01000036.1 GCA_011371325.1 Thioploca sp. | reverse complement strand
AGTTAAGTTGGGGTTTCTACTTATAATAATACTTAAACGGCCTTTTAAAGGATGACCTATTGACTCATAGGTTTTGCGACCCATTATAATTGGTTTACCCATTGTTATAGTACGAAAATGTTTTAGATCAGCTGGTAAATACCAAGGCAGGCTATTATTAATTCCGATTAAATCATTTTCATCCATTGCTACACAAAGAGTTAACATCTTTTATTGGAATGTTTTTCCCGAGTTTCATCTTGAATTTTACAATCAATACATTTAGTTGCTGTCGGCCTAGCTTCTAATCTACGAACTCCAATTTCAGCTTCACAACTGGTACAGTAACCATATTCCTTATTATCGATACTAGTTATTGCAATATCAATTTTTTTAATTAATTTACGTTCTCTATCTCTGGTACGTAATTCGATACCAAATTCTTCTTCCTGAGTAGCACGATCATTTGGATCAGGATAACAAGTGGCCTCATCTTGCATATGATGTAATGTTCTGTCCACTTCCGCCATTAAGGATTTTTTCCACTCTAATAAAATTAGTTTAAAATGGTTAAGCTGTTTATCAGACATGTACTCTTCAGTCTTATTCATTTTATAAGGAGTAAAAGTTGGATCAATGATATTATCAGACATAATTATTTTTCTCAAAGGTCAAGCTTTTTCAAAACTGGGAGGTATTTTTTAGATTATTCAAGACTCTAACTTTAATGCTTTTTCAGCAATTTTTTGTAATTTACGATAATTTTTAAGATAAGAATCTGTTGTTTTTGGCATTATATTTCCCACGTGATAATATTCTACATCATATATCAATTAATCAGTTATACAGAATTAATTAAAATATACATGCAGAATTGCATCTTATGAATTGAGTTTATTTAAACAGGATAGATAATGGGTTTGGCATAATTAAACCAGATAGATAATTTCAATAAGATTTATCTATAATTTAAATAGACTTCACAACCTCATTGGCATAACAATAAACTTACCATTATCATTATTTTTTTCTGTAATCAAACATGAACTATTACTATCTGACAAGGCAATTTGCACCATATTAGTTGATACTATATTAATTGCATCTAATAAATAAGTTCCATTAAAACCTATTTCTAAATCATCACCCGTATATTCTACTTCTATAACTTCTTCTGCTTCTTCTTGATAGGAATTTTTGGCACTGATATTCAATTGATTATTTGTCAAGGCTAATCTCACCCCTTTATATTTTTCATTCGATAATATTACAGCACGGGTAAGAGCTTGTTTTAAAATATTAGTTTCTATAACAACTATTTTATCTGGTTCTGCTGGAATTACATTTTGCCAATCTGGAAATGTACCATCGATCAATTTTGAGCTAATTTCCAATGAATCATTCAGTTTAAAAAGAATATGGTTATCATCAAAAGAAATTTTTATTTCATCATCACTATCAGTAAGTAATTTAGATAGTTCTAACACCGCTTTACGAGGGATAATAACTTTAGCGTCAGTTTCGGTATCAAAGTCTAATTGAGCGGCTGCCATTCTATGTCCATCAGTTCCAATTAAAGAAATCTTACCGTTAGCTATTTCCAATAATAAACCGTTCAAATAATAACGTACATCATTAACCGCTACGCAGAATGAAGTTTTATAAAGTAAGTTTTTAAGGTTACGTTGTGAAATAGTAAAATTAGTTTGTTCTTGAAGCTTAGGACGATCTGGAAAATCTATAGCTGGTAAAGTTTGTAATTTAAATTTACTTTTACCAGCTTTAATAGTAGCTTGATTATTTTCACTAGTTACTTGAATAGTGGTCGTATCTGATAACGATTTACAAATATCAAAAAATTTACGAGCTGGTAAAGTAGTTTCACCATTGCTATCAACACTTATATTTGATTCTAACAGCAAATTACAAGCTACTTCAACTTCTGCATCAGTGGCAGTCAAATACAATCTATTATCTTTAACTTCAATTAAAGTATTAGCTAAAATTTGTGAAGTTTGTCGTTGCTCAACCACTCCAATAATCATTTTTAATGGAGGTAATAATTCTTTTCTGGAAATTTCAAAGTACATATTTTAATTAATATAAGTTGGGGTTAAATATAGATATAATAACATAATCTCAGAAGTAGGAAGAATGGTTTTTTAAAGTTAGCATGTGTTAACAATTAGTTATATTAAATAATTTTTTAACAATATCCAATATTGTGATTACTTGCTGAAGTTACGTAGACATTAGATAGTTTTACCTAATGCTACAATTTATGTATATTTAAATTCGCACAACTTCAATTAGAAATTATCTACGGAACTATTTGATCAATCAGAATTTCTACTCGATCTCCAACTTTAATTGGGCTAATTTGGCCTTGCAAATCTCCAGATTGAGAAATTGCCATACCACTGTTAGAAATCCTAGCTCCCACTACCACTTCTGTAGCACTAGATAATTTCATAGTTGGCATTACTGCCATACTATCATTCAATATAACTTTAAATGGTAATTCACTAGCAAGTTTTTTAACCGCAGCTAATGGCATAGGTCGACCAGTAGTTGCCCGAGCAAATACAAATACAGTATCACCAGGTTTTATTTTACTTTGTAGAGATGGAGCTAGACTAACAGATACTTCTATACCAGCAATTTCTGTTTTAATTGGATGGGTTGGTTTAGTGGCTACTGGAATATCGCCTAATTTCTGTTGTACTTCAGCTATATAAGTTTCTAACATAGGACGAGTTTGTTTGTCATCTGCTGGTAATTGAGCTAATAGTTGTTGCCAATAGTCAAGTGCTAATTGTAAATCACCTCGTTCTGAAGCAGCAAAACCAGATAACCATAAACCTTTCTGATTAGTTGGGTCTATTTTCATGGCTGATTTTAATAATTCAGTAGCTTTACCAGTAAGCTCTCCTGCATTTTGTAAAGCCAATATTTGGGCAAAATCAGTTAACAATTCTGCATCTTGATTTCCGACCAAAACTAATAATTTATCATATACATTTACCGCATCATCATAACGTTCCATAAACGCATAAGAACGAGCTAACATTCGCCAACCTTTAATATCATCTGGTTGTTTTTCTAGCCGTTTCGCTAATTTATCAACTATTTCAGTCATATTTGTTTGTCGCTGATTATTCATTTTAGTTTTAGGCTGTTCAGTTAACAAATGTGAAGAACCAACTTGCCAATAACCAGCTAATGCGATAAAAGGAACTAATAGGACTACAACAAAACTAGCCCATTTAGCCCGACTAAAACCAACTTCTGTAGTTGTTATTTCTAAATCCTGAGCTAAGTTTTTTTCTAATTCACGTTTAGCCACTGCTAATTTTTCTGGTGATAAATTTTCTTGTTCTAACTCAGCTAACCGTTCTTTATAAATGGCTATATTTAAGTCATTATTATCCCCTGTTATCGAGCTATTTTTCAATAATGGAGGCACTACAAAAGCTAAAGCCAGTAATATAAAACCACCTATAATTAGCCAAAATAATAGCATATTTTATTCTCCTAAAGCCTGTTTAAGTTTATCCTGTTCTTCTTTGGTTAAATCTGGTTTATTCACAGTTGCGTGGACATGTTTGCGAACAAAATATAATAGTGCGATAATTGCAACTAATATTAGAAATAGTGGACCTATCCATAACAGATAAGTTTTTTGGTTAAATGGTGGATCGTACAACACAAATTCTCCATAACGTTCTACCATAAAATCAGTTATTTGTTGATCATTTTGACCCTCGTTAATTTTAGTACGTACTAAATCACGTATATCTTGGGCTAATTCAGCGTTAGAATCTGCTACAGATTGATTTAGGCATACGACGCAACGTAATTTATTAATCAATTCTTGATAACGTTGTTCTTGATCCAAATTGGAAAATTCAGCAGGATTATTATCCACTGCATGTACATAAAATGGTAAGATTAACAGACTAAAAATTATACTTTTCATATTTAATATTTTAAGAATTAGTTTATGAGAATTGTTTTAACATAGCAAGGCTAACAGTACGTTGCTCAAAATTAGCAATTCGCTCTCGTAAACTAGTAATTTTTTGTTGATCAATTAACGTATGTTGCTCATCTTCCACAATGCCATCAAGTTCTTCAGCAAAACGTTCGGCGTGATTTAACATTAATTCAAAAGCCACTCGACCACCAAATGGACCTGGTAATTTCATAAACAATGCCAATCCAGGAGTAGTAAAATTGGCGGCTAGTTCATTAGGATTAAGAGTACCAGGAGCAACTATATTAGCTATACTAAATACTGGTTTGCGAGATTTAATTTCACCAACTCCATAATGGTGAAAAATATCCATTTTTCCATATTTTAATCCAGTTTTTTCTAAAATAGTTAAAATATCTTCCCCAGCAAAATTAAATTGTTGATGTGCAACTACATATAATATAATTAAAATTTCAGATTTTTTAGTAGGTTCTTCTTCAGCTTCTTCTTCAATAGGTTGCTCAGAAGGTTCTAATTCTTTTTTCAGTTCTACAATATCATCAACAATTGGCGGTTCTGAAATTGATTTATCATCAAAATAATCATCTGTGTATAAATCCGTGCGTTCCGCCATTTCTTTACGACGATTGTTATAATTTCGACGATTACGTTGCCAAATTAATAATGCAACACTAATAGTTATCAATATAACAACACCGATTAAAATAAATTGGTTATCCATAGTTTAGGTTGGGAATGAGTGTATATTTATAAATGCGGTGAATCAAACAAGGTTCATAAATATTTGGGAATATATTTTTAATTGTAAATAGTTAATGATTAATTTGACTTTCATTAATAATTCACAGTTAACCATTCACAATTATCCCAAATACCTATGATATAAGGTTACCTCTGTTTATAAACATCATTATAACAAGCCATAATTTATAAAATTATAAAAGTTTATGATCTAATCTTGGAACTAGTTTAGAAGGTTGATTCATTAACATACTTAACAAAGATACAATTTTCTCCCGCATTTCCCGTCGATCTACTATCATATCGATAGCTCCATGTTTTAATAAAAATTCACTACGTTGAAATCCTTCTGGTAGGGTTTCACGCACTGTCTGCTCGATTACTCTTGGGCCGGCAAAACCAATGAGAGCATTTGGTTCAGCAATATTAATATCTCCTAACATAGCGAAACTAGCGGATACGCCACCCATAGTAGGATCGGTCATTACTGATATGAATGGT
>DRQV01000035.1 GCA_011371325.1 Thioploca sp. | reverse complement strand
CAAATGTTAACCGAAGTAGCCAATATTATTGGAGCTAATATTTTAAATATTGCTCATCAAGATTATGACCCTCAAGGAGCGAGTGTCACTATGTTGATTTGTGAAGAACATTCAGCTTCTATCCGTTTATCTAATGAACAGACTCCAGGACCTTTACCAAATACTGTAGTTACTCATTTAGATAAAAGTCATATCACAGTACATACCTATCCAGAAAGTCATCCAGCTAATGGAATTAGTACATTCAGAGTTGATATCGATGTATCAACTTGTGGGCTAATTTCTCCCTTGAAAGCTTTAAATTATCTAATTCATAGTTTTGATTCTGATATTGTAATTATAGATTACCGGGTACGTGGTTTTACTCGTGATGAAGATGGTTATAAGCATTATATTGATCATAAGATTAATTCTATCCAAAATTACATTGCAGAAGATACCAAAAAACTCTATCAAATGATTGATGTGAATGTATATCAAGAAAACATATTTCACACTAAAATGATGTTAAAACACTTTGAGTTAGATAACTATCTATTTGGTATAAATCCTGAAAATTTAGGTTTTTTAGAGAAAAATACAATTGAAAAATATCTGCGTCAAGAAATGATGGAAATTTTCTATGCAGCTAATATTCCTAATGAATTATCTTAAAATTTCTGATTGAATTTAGCAATTTTTAAGTCCATTGCAATTCTTACCTTAACTTGAAAAATCCTACTTTAAGAAGTTATAATCTCTATTAGTATATATCTAAAGAGTAAAGCTAATGAATAAAATATCTATACATGGTGAATGGTCATCAAAAATGGCATTCATCTTAGCTGCCACTGGTTCAGCAGTTGGTTTAGGCAATATTTGGAAATTTCCTTATATGGCAGGCCAATATGGTGGTGGAGCTTTTGTTATTGCTTATCTATTGTGCATAATAATATTATGTTTACCGGTAATGATGGCTGAAGTTATGTTAGGCAAACGTGGTCGTTGTAGCCCAATTAATACTATGCGTAATTTAGTTCGAGAGACTAGCCAGTCAAAATTATGGGTATTACTCGGTTGGAGTGGAGCTTTAGCTGGTTTTTTAATTCTATCTTACTACAGCGTAATTGCTGGTTGGGCTATGGCTTATGTACCAACTTTAGCTACTGGAACATTTACTGAAATTAATAATATACCAGCTAGTGAAATAAATGATTTTGTTGATTCTATATTTAATTCTTTAATAGAAAATCCAATTGAATTAATATCTTGGCATACTGTATTTATTATAATTACCATGATAATGGTGGCTGGTGGAGTGAAAGGTGGATTGGAGAAAGCGGTAAATTTTATGATGCCAGCTTTGTTTATTGTATTGTTAGTATTAGTTGGTTATGCTATGAGTACTCCGAATTTTTCAGAAGGCTTTTACTTTATGTTCAATTTTAACTTTAATGATTTACTTTATCTAAATTGTACTGAAACGAGTTGTGAATTAAGTGGCGAAGGTTTATTAGCAGCAATGGGGCAGGCTTTTTTTAGTTTAAGTTTAGGTATGGGATCGATTATGGTTTATGGAGCTTATTTACCTAAAGATGCCTCTGTGAGTAAAGTAACAACCGCAGTAGTTTTGGCCGATACTCTAGTAGCTATTTTGGCTGGTTTAATTATTTTTCCAATTGTATTTAGCAATGGTTTAGAACCTGGAGCTGGAGTTGGTCTAGTGTTTAAAACCTTACCAATTGCGTTTGGCCAGATGCCATTTGGAACTTTATTTGGAACTTTATTTTTTATACTACTAGTACTTGCAGCCTTAAGCTCATCTATTTCATTAGTTGAACCAGCAGTTGCCTGGTTAATCGAAACTGGTAAATTCAATCGCATAAGTGCATCAGTTACAAGCGGATTATTAGTATGGTTAGCTGGATTAATAACAGTATTTTCATTTAATATTTGGAGTGAGATAAAACCTTTAGCTGGGCTAAACCTATTTGAATTGCTTGATTATTTAACCAGTAATATTATGCTACCACTTGGTGGTTTATTAATTGCTATTTTTGTAGGTTGGCTTATGAAAAAGACAGTTGTTGCAGAAGAACTAAATTCATCCATTGATAGTTTTATATATTATATTTGGTATTTTTTATTGCGTTATATCACACCATTAGGTGTAGGTATAGTATTCTTAAATGCAATTGGTATATTTTCGTGATCAAGATTAATAAAGCAGCCTTAGTACCTTATACAACTCATCAAATGTTTATCTTAGTGAATGAGATAGCTGATTATCCTAAGTTTTTACCTTGGTGTAAAAGTGTGATAATTCATTCTCAAACTGATACTAGTACCATAGCTACTATTAAAATGGGTGGGGTTGGATTAGAAAAATCATTTACTACTGATAATGTTATTATACCCGATGAACGGATTGAAATACGTTTACAAAAAGGCCCATTTAGTCATTTGCAAGGCCATTGGCTTTTTCAACAATTGGGTAAAGATGGCTGCAAAGTTTCTATGCAGATGGAATTTAATATTTCTAATCCATTATTACGCCTGAGTTTAGAACCTATATTTATTAAAATTACCAATCGTTTGGTTGACACTTTTGTAGAAAGAGCAAATCAATTATATGGAAAATCCTAAAAATATTAATATAGAAGTTGCTTACGCTAAACCTGATGAACAAATGATTGTACCTTTAACTATGCCACCAGCAACGACAGTTGAACAAGCAATTAATGAGTCACAAATTTTGATCTTTTTCCCAGAAATAAATTTGCAGCAAAATAAGGTAGGAATTTTTAGCAAACCTTGTAAATTAGATACCCAATTGCGGGATAAAGATCGAGTGGAAATTTATCGACCTTTAATTGCAGACCCAAAAGAAGCCAGAAGGAAAAAAGCCAATGCTAAAAAATTATGAACATTATTTTAAATAATCATTAAAATTGATCATCTTAGTAACTTCATGAAATATTGACATTTTTCTGGTTATCTATTTTTAAATATTACTAGTCGTAATCCAATATTTATTAAGTTCAAGACGGCTATAGTTTATGGCAACCAGCTTGGTTGAAATAGGAACCAATGGATTTCCATAAATTGGAGAACGGGTATTTAACTAGTTAAATAAATTCACTTCAATAATCAAATAAATCCTTACTTCGTGAGTTTTGAGCCAAACTAGGCAAATCGTTTGGCTTGTTTTAAAAAGCTCCACCGTGTGAAATTATCCATACAAAGATTCTTTACAATGATACAAATCCCACTAAAGTTGTTAAGGATTCTTTTGCTTTTTTATGTAACTTTACTTTAACTTCTAAACGTCTTAATTCGTTATCAACTGTTGTAGATATTTTTAAAAACCAATACCACTTTCGTTCGGCCATTTCAGATATTCCTTCTCTTGTTCCAAGATTAGGCCATTCTCCTCTAACTCTAATTTCTGTTAATACATTCATGGCTACCCAATGAGCAAGGGTTTTATCTCGCAAATAACTAGCATTTTCAGCATTTTCAGCCGTTACTTTGATTATTGCTGACAAGGTAATTGCTAGAATTGCTAATGCTACTAAAACTTCTAACAAAGTAAATCCTTTATAGCGGTTCATTATAACTACCATAAACACGACAGTGAGAAAAGTTATATAAATTAGTGGAAATGGCCTTATTATTGAACATATAATTTTCATATATAAACGGAGTAATTTATCTAAAACTCATATATCTATAATAAGATATTTTTTCATAATTTTACTCCTATTTTTTAATTCATTTCTTTAATATTTTTTAGGTGGATTATAGCATTTCTCAATTT
>DRQV01000034.1 GCA_011371325.1 Thioploca sp. | reverse complement strand
CCCAATACAGGCTGGACACCAATGCATTGTGTATCTAACTATCCTGTTAATTTACAAAATTCTCGTTTAGGATATATTACTTATCTTCAGAAAAAGTGGCAAAGAGAAATTGGATATTCTAGTCATGACGATGATTGGGAAGTATGTTTATTGGCTATGCAATTAGGTGCATCTGTTATTGAAAGACATATCACATTAGATCGTGGTGCTAGTGGTCTAGATCATTCATCAAGTTCTACAGTCGAACATTTTGAAAAAATATCAAGGTTTGCAAATGAGCTCCCTCAAATATTACTTGGAAAATTTCCTCGTGTTCCAAATCAAGGTGAATTATTAAATCGTCAAAATTTAGGGAGATCATTTTTTACGATTAAGGATTTACCAGTCGGCCATAGATTACAAATGTCAGATTTAGTTTATAGAGCTCCTAACACGGGTTTAAATAAAACAAATATTAACAAATATATTTCAAAGCCACTTCAGGTTGAATTAAAAAAGGAAGCAGGACTTACGTCTAGTATATTTGAAAATAAATGTTCTCTTCCTGAATATGTTATAAATAAAGCAAAAAAAATTGGGCTTTCACTGCCAGTTAGATTACATGATCTTAAGATTATTGAAAGTATATTTCCAATTGGAGCATTTGAATTCCATTTATCTTTTGATGAAGTATTGTCTGATATTGATTTAATAAACATCAATTCATTAAATAAATATAGTATTCATTTGCCTGATTATATCAATCCGACACAGTTAATGGACCCCTTTTCTAAAGATAATGGACAGAGAAAAGCAAGCTTAAATATAATCGATCGTACAGTAAAACTTGCAGAGAGATTACAAGATTTAACAGGACTACCTGTTCCCGTTGTAGGTAGTTTTTCTATTGTTCATCAAGATAGATTAAATTTTTTTGAAGAGCATACTGTGTTATTTGAATCGTACAAAAAACATGGGGTAGAGGTCATTCCTCAGTGGTTACCACCTATTGCTTGGTATTTTGGTGGTTCTGTAAATTTACATGTTATGAACGAAATGATAGATGTAGAATTCATTAAAAAATATGACATCGGTATATGTCTTGATATATGTCATATGATATTAGGAAGAAATTATTATCATTTTTCAACAGATTTATTGCTAGACTCGTTAAAAAATAATATCAGACATATTCATATTGCAGATGCTATAGGTATTGATGGTGAAGGTTTAGATATTGGTACAGGAGAGCCTGAAAATATAAAGCTAATAAAAGATGCTTTAGAATATGATTGCATTAAGGTTATTGAAGTTTGGCAAGGACATCTGAATAATGGTGCGGGTTTTAGAAATGCCTTAATTAAACTGACTGAAATGTATGAAGCATAATCGTAATCCACGTAAGCCTGTTGCTTTTATTACTGGTGTAACTGGCCAAGATGGAGCCTATCTTGCAGATTTACTCTTATCTAAAGGGTATAGAGTTTACGGTGGTTACCGCAGAGGAACAAATAAAACATGGAGGTTAGATTATCTTGGAATCACATCAAAAATTCAATTGATAGAGTTTCAATTAAATGCACCACAAAGTATCATGTCCATTTTGCAGGAAATAAACCCTGATGAGGTCTATCATTTAGCTGCAGAAAGTTTTGTTGCTGATTCATATAAATTTCCTAATTTAATTCTTGAAGCCAACACTCATGCAACTTGCAATATTCTTGAAGCAATAAGATTAACTACTCCAAATGCTCGAGTGTTTTTTGCCTCAAGTTCAGAAATATTTGGACATACTTTAAGTAATCAGTTACTTGATGAATTATCTACTTGTTATCCAAAAAATCCTTATGCTATTTCAAAGTTATCCGCTGATTATTTTATTAAAATGTATCGGGAGGAATATGATCTTTTTGTCTGTTCAGGAATTCTTTTTAACCATGAAAGCCCATTGAGAGGTGGGCAGTTTGTATCTAGAAAGATTACGAGTAATGTTGCAAGGTTAAAATTGAAATCTGGAAAGCCATTTGAATTAGGCAATTTAAATTCATCTCGAGATTGGGGCGCTGCAATAGATTATACAAAAGCTATGAGTTTGATGCTGCAATCAGAGACCCCCAAAGACTTTATCATTGCGACAGGCACATTAAAAACGGTACGAGATTTATTAGAAATATCTGCTATGAAAGTTGGATTTGAACCATTATTTGAAGGAAAGGATGAGAATGAATTGTGTATTGATAAAAGTACTGGAATGAAAATTGCTTGTGTATCAAAAAAATATTTTAGACCTCATGATACGATGCCTTTAGCTGGAAACCCGCATAAAATTGAATCTGAATTAGGATGGGAAAGAACGACGAATTTCAAGGACTTAATTAGTATGATGGTAGAAGCTGATCTTGATAGATGGCACAAAGGTGTTGTAGATATCTAGTCGTAATATAATTAAAAATGATAAATAATAAAACTTTTTTAGCTATTATACCAGCAAGAGGTGGTAGTAAGAGACTTCTAAATAAAAATATACTTGAGCTAGCTGGTAAGCCTCTTATATCTTGGACTATTGATGCGGCAACAAAAAGTAAATATATTGACAAGGTGATGGTAACAACTGATGCTGATGAAATTATGGCGATAGCTAAAAAATATGGCGCAGAAGTTCCATTTAAAAGGCCTTATGAATTATCAAATGATACAGCAATTCGTCCAGATATTATCAAGCACACAATTAAATATTATAGTGAAGAGAAGCAACTAAGATTTGATTATATAATCTTTTTACAACCAACATCTCCATTAAGAAATGAAAATCATATAGATGATGCAATAGAATATATGTTTGATAAAAATGCTGATGCTGTAGTTTCTGTTTGTGAAGTTGAACATCCAGTTCAATGGAGTGGTGTACTTCCAGAGAATAAGAATATAAGTGTTTTTTTAAATGATTTAGACGTGAAAACTCGAAGTCAAGATTTGACGGTTCACTATAGATTAAACGGTGCAATTTTTATTTGTGATGTAAATAAATTTAATGCTGCTGGCTGCTTGTTTTTAAAAGAAAATATTTTTGCCTATGAAATGCCACAGAATGTTTCGGTTGATATTGATACTGAAACAGATTTTCTATTAGCAAAAGTATTAATTGAAAATAAAATTTAATTTTCAATTGTTTATTTCTCAAATATATGCTTATGAAGAGTATAGAGTTATCTAAGGTTACATGAAAATATTAGCATTAATCACTGCTCGAGGTGGTTCAAAAAGATTACCGGGTAAAAACATACGTTTGCTAGGTGATAAACCTTTGTTAGCATGGAGTATTCAAGTTGTTCATGGTGTGCCTGAGATTTGCGATGTTTTGGTATCAACAGATGATGAGAATATTAAATCTATTGCAGAAAAATATAATGGATATGTACCTTGGTTAAGACCTAATGAACTTGCTACGGATATTGCTAGTTCAGTTGATGTAGCAATACATGCAATTGATTGGTATGAGAAAAATAAAGGAGAAATTGATGCTGTTTTATTATTGCAACCTACTTCACCTTTTAGAACGCGTGAAACTATAATTAAAGGTATTGAATTATTTTCTAAATCTCAACATCACACAATTCTTGGGGTTTCACCAACTCACGCTCATCCTAAATGGACGTTTAAAATTGATAGTGGAAAATTAACGCCATATCTTAAGGAGCATGGTCTGAATATAAGATCTCAAGACTTAGAGCCTGCTTATGTAGTAAACGGAAGTTTTTATTTAATAGCTTGTGAAGATTTAAGGAAAGAAAAATCTTTTATTGGAAAAAATACAATACCTTTAATAATTGATTCTGATATAGAATCATTGGATATTGATACTGAATCAGATTGGCAATATGCTGAATATTGTT
>DRQV01000033.1 GCA_011371325.1 Thioploca sp. | reverse complement strand
TACCGCTTTTCTAGTAGTCATAATTTTACCTTGATTTAAAATTTTAAGAATATTCCCATTAAAACTATCTTGCAAGATGTAGTGATTCTTAATTAAATTCTAACTGATAATCTATTTAACATTATTTTATTAGAATGCTATACAAAATAACTAGTCAGGATGATGAGGATTTCTCAGCCAATTATCAAAATCTTTATAAGATAAAGGTGGACTAAATAAATAACCTTGAATTTCATCACATTGGTGTTTTTTCATAAAATCTAGTTGAGCATTGGTTTCTATTCCTTCTGCTACAACTTTTAAATTAAGACAAGTAGATAATGCAATAATAGCTGAAGTTAAGGCAGAACTATCTGGATCAGTAGCTAAATCACGTATAAAACTTTGATCAATCTTTAGAGTATCAAAAGGAAATTTTTTCAGATAACTTAGTGAAGAATAACCAGTACCAAAGTCATCTATCGCAATATATACACCTATTTTTTTAATTTCTGAAAGTATTGTATAGCTAGTTTCGTAGTCTTCTATTAATACTCCTTCGGTAATTTCCAACTCCAAGTATTCTGCTGGCAAATCATTATCTTGAAGAGCTTTACGAATATTTTCTAATATATCAGGTTTTTTAAGTTGAACAGTGGACAAGTTTACTGCAACTTTTAGTATGAAACCTTGTTTATGCCAGTATTTAGTATGTTTGCATGCCTGTTGTAATACCCACTCTCCCAATAAACAAATCAAATCTGTTTCTTCTGCTAATGAAATAAAATTTACTGGAGAAATTATACCTTTTTCTGGATGATTCCAACGTACTAATGCTTCCATACCAACCGTTTTATATTCGGTTAATTCTATTTTTGGTTGATAATAAACTTCAAATTCTTCACGTTCTATGGCTTTATGTAATTCATTTTCTAATATTAAACGTTGACGAACTTGAGTATTCATAGATTTATGAAAAAATTGGAAATTATTGCGTCCTTGTTGCTTCGCATTATGCATTGCCATTTCAGCTTGCATTAATAGAGTATCAGTATCTTGTCCATCATTAGGATACATTGCAATCCCAGTACTTATTGTAAGATAACAATTTTCTTTTTCAGTTATAAAAGGTTCTTGGAGTACTTTGTAAATACGTTGTATAATAGGTTGCACTTCTATTCGGCTATTAATATCTGTCAATAATAAAACAAATTCATCTCCACCTAATCTTATTAAAGTATCACTTTTATTTGGTTGATAACAAGCTTGTTCAGGAAGTTTTAAGTTCCCACGTGTTAAATAATCACTAGTGCGAATACATTTAGTTATTCTTGCAGCAATCTGTTGTAATAATTCATTACCTGTCTTCTGTCCCCATGAACTATTAATCCGTTTAAAATGATCTATATCTATTGATAATATGGCGAATATCTGGTTATAGCATTTAGATTGGTCAATAATTTTAGTAAGATATTCATTAAGAAAAACTTTATTTGGCAAACTAGTTAAATGATCGTAATAAGCAAGTCGAACAATTTTAGCTTCAGTTTTCTTACGCTCAGTTATATCTTGAATAGTGACTATCCACTGTTCTTGGCCATTGCTATCTTGTTGTAACTCTGCTTCTTGATAAATATTTTTGACGATATTATCCGAAGTAATAATTTTATGTTCAATAACAAAGTCTTTATTACTGTGGAGAGCTTCAGAAAAATAGGTATGAATTGATTCACGTTCTTCTTGTAAGATAAAATTAAGTAATTCTTGAGGATGTTGTAAATTTGCTGAATCTGATAAACCTAAAATTTTGAGAGCTTGTTTTGAAATATAAAAAGTATTTTGTTTTATATTCCATTCCCAGTAACCAAGTTTAGCTATTTCTTGAGTTTTACGCAAACGGGTTTCATTACTGTACAAACGATTAAATACTTGGTTGGCACGTAACATATAACGCATACGATAGGCTAGTATGGTATAGTTAATTGGTTTAGTAATAAAATCTGTAGCACCCGATTTATAAGCATATGTGATTGATTTAATATCATTTAATCCAGTCATCATTACTATTGGAACATGTAAACCAGTTGGCAATTGGCGTAATGAGCTACAGGTTTCAAATCCATCGATTCCTTCCATAATAACGTCGAGCAATATAATATCTGAAGGATTTTTACGGAAATGCTCAATAGCTTCTTCACCACTCTCAACCTCTTCAACCAATAATCCAGATTGCTGTAAAGTTTCCCGAATTAATAAACGGTTAATTTCATCATCATCAACCACCAAAACCCTAGAAGAAGTAATTTTAGGTAAATAATTTATCATTTGTTTTTACATATACAATTACAAAAGTTGTGATTTCATTGATATATCATATAATTTTAAAACTTGAAATTTTTGAGGATTCTTTAATTTAAATTTTTCCATTTCTTATTCTAACATTTTTTTGCAGTATTATTATCTTATTCAGTAACTAATGTTACGCACAGTTCTTCCAAAAAAGGTGTTATAATGTATTAAAATAGAAAATCAATTAGAAAGAACAAGTCATGATTAAATAATCTGTTTGCTATCTTAATCATATGGCACTTTGATCACAGGTCGTTCAGTTAAAGACATAATTAAATGCTATGTTGGAGATATTCCAGTAGCATACTAAATTATGGATAAATCCAAAAAATCTTAGTTTTTGAATTGCTGATTAATAACTGTTAAAGTATAATTTATCTAAACTGTAATTACCGGAATTTATAATGAAATATATATTAATTACCATTTTATCCTTAAATTTACTTGCTTGCAGTGTATTATCTGATCCCAAAACTGAAGATTGGTCTGCTAGTAAAATATATGAAGAAGCTAAAGATGCTTTTGCAGTAGGAGATTATGAAACTGCAATTCGCTATTATGAATTATTAGAAGCTAGGTATCCATTTGGAAAATATGCCCAACAAGCTCAATTTGAAATAATTTATTCTTATTATAAATATGAAGAACCGGCTTCTGCAATAGCGGCGGCAGATTTATTTATTAAATTATATCCACGTCATCCTCAAGTTGACTACGCATATTATCTTAAAGGGTTAGTTAATTTTGAATTGCATCAAGGAACTTTAGATCGTTTTTTACCAGTAGATCGTTCGCAACGAGAACAAATGGCGGCAGTGCAATCCTTCCAAGATTTTTCTGAGTTGATAGCTCGTTTTCCGAATAGCAAATATAGTAAAGATGCTAGACAACGTATGATTCATTTACGTAATAGAGCAGCTCAACATGAATTACATGTAGCAAATTTTTATATGAAACGAGAAGCTTATTTGGCAGCAGCAAATAGAGCCAAAACAATACTTGAATCTTATCAACGTACTCCAGCTGTTCCTGAAGCATTGGTAATTTTGGCTAGAGCCTATAAAATAATTGGTTTACAAGATTTATCTGATAGTACATTAGCAATATTAAAACTCAATTATCCATCTCATCCTGGAATATCTAGGATTGAGAATTTAACTGCTAGGTAATTTGAAGTTTAGATTATAGCGTTTCCCGATTTAATTAAACAAAATTATGTAACTCAAACTATATATTTAATACGAGATATGATTCTTACTGATATAAAACGATATTTACAAACTAATAATCGGGCAGTTTTGATTGACTTAGCCCGTCACTTTGATGTAACTCCAGATGCTATGAGAGGTATGTTAGAGCATTGGATACGCAAAGGTAAAGTTAAACATATTAAAGGTAATATCTGTAGTAAAGGATGTTGTCAATCTAATCCGGCTGATTTAGAAATTTATGAATGGAAATAACTAAAGTGATACCTGTTGCAGGGATTACTGGACATCATAATTTATGATTTATCTGCGAATGAAAAAACGGCTTTTATTCATGACTTTGTACATTATATAGCTCATGCCTTGTACACCTTCAGTAAAAGCATAAGTTCTAATTAGTATTTCAATTATTTTAGTATCAAGATTATATTATTTGGGTGGGATTCAAGTTGGGAGAATTGTATGGAAAGAGAAAGGTGCGTGGGATGCACCTTGTTTATAATTTAGTTAATATCAAATATCTTTCCAAATCCCATTTGAATGACGACAAGCTGTTCCTTTTGAACCTTCTTTTTTTCCATTTCTAACAATTTCAATATAGTATTTGCGGCATGGTTTATTTTTATCAACAACATTTGTTTCTGAAGTCATCATACTATATTTTCTATCAAAACTATCCCATGTCACAATATCTTTTGTTGGTATCATTTCCAAAACTTGTTGAGCATTACTTTGATCTTTTTGATTCATGTATTTAGCAATTGAACCACCAAGATTATTTTTATCAAAAGGTGTCCCCAATTCACATTGTTGAAAAGGCACAGTATATAGCTTACCTATTAATTGAAAGATAGCTTTTTCAATAATTTCACGAATAGCTAGATGTTTTGGATCAGATATTCTAAAACCATAATCTATCCCTCCACCATCTCTAAAGCTACTTTTAAAGATTCTAAACAATACGCCATTAAAATCTTTTACATGTATATCGTTTTTGAGACTAATTGCTAATAGTTCATTATCATTTTTTAATATTCTACCAGATTTTGAGCCGATAATTCTTAAATCCATTGCAACACTAAAAATTCTATCTGTACCAGAAAAGCCTAAATCTAAATATTTTCTAAACATATCTAATCCACCACTTTGTCTACCAATATCTTCATTATATTCACTTATTGAACCAGTAAATATAAAATTACTTTTAAAAGCAGTGCCAGTATTTTTACCTTGTAGAGTTATTTCTATTTCTGCATTAGTTTTACCGCTTAAATCAAATTGTGAAACATCATCTGGACTTATAGCGATAATGTTAATTGCATTTAATTTTGATAAAGCAGTTAATGCCATATCTCTAGAAGCTTGAGTTAGAGGTTTACCACCAACACCTTCAGTTTTTCCGGTTTTATCTTTTATCTTACCAACCGAAATTTGGTATTTGGAATAACCTTGTCCACTATTTTCAATTAAATTCCCCAAACATCTTAAACTTTCTGAATAAATAGTATTATTATCTTGTACTAGTCCAGTTGTACGTCCTCTCCCACTATTAGTTAGAGGTTTGATATCACATCCATAAGAAAATATGGCTATTCCTAAAAAAAAAACTATTTTATTCATCTTTGAGAGCTTCCATAATACCGCCTTTAGCCGTAGCAGTGATATTTCCATTTGATATAATTACTCCATTCACACGGATAGCACTAGAATTACCTTGTATGTTGATTTGATTAGCTGTTGCATTAGCTTCTACATTTGAAAAACCAGTTGCATTAGCAGTAATATTTCCATTACTGGAAGTTTTAGCATTAACATTAACTATTCCTCTAACTCCTTTCACATTAATTTGTGTTCCAGCGGCATTGGCTTTCGTAATGATTCCAGATGAATTTGCAGAAATATTTCCGCTACTTTTGGTATTAACACGAACATAAACTGAACCTTGAGTTTCCTTAACATCAATTCTGTTACCGGTAATATTATTATCACCATTATTAATATTACCAATGTTTATTTGATTACCAGCCGCAGTTGCATCAGTTCCACTAGCACTTATATCTTCACGATTATCCATCCAACCAGTAATAATAGTTCTACCATAAGCTTGTTCAACATTAATATTACCATGTTTCAATTTATTTTCTTGTGCAGAATCTCCTTGCATTCTATCTTGCATTCTACTTTTGGCAGCTTCCAAATTAGCAGTTGAACTTGCAAATGTTATAGTTGGAAAAAATATAACAATGATTAATACACTTCTAGGTAAATAACGCATTTTAATCTCCTATTATCCTAATAAAAATATCTAACATAAAGCAGGTAATACAAAATTAATTTGGTATCACCTATTTTATGTAAGATTACTTAATTATTGAGTACCACTATCGTTAGTGATAGATACTACAGCAGCAGTAGCACTAACTTCAACATTATTACCAGCAGCAATTGCATTAGCTTCTACATCGCCTCTATGATTGGCTTTTATATCTAAATCTAGCTCAGATTTAATATTTGTACCTTCACTGGCATCATTCTCAATGTTCACTATGGCAGCAACAGCATCAACATTTATATTGTTACCAGCTCCTATAGCATTAGCTTCTAGTTCACCTCTGGCATCTGCTTCAATATCTGCTTTGATATTAGTATCTATATCAGCCATTGCAGTGGATGTTGAAAAAGCTATAGTTAGTACAGCAGTAGTAATTAAAGATTTACGCATAATATACTTCTCCATAATAATAAGAAAATTTATTGCTTTTTTAGAAAATTTAAACAGGAAAGCAACCATCCTTAAGAAAATATTTTTTTGACAAACTATATAATAGTCCATATAGAACTATTTTTATTTTTACAAGCTTTACTTAATTCTGGTTTTCCATTTACTGTTAGTCTAAAATCACGGCATACTTCCCCAGTTTTAGCAATAGTGTAAGTTTTTACAGGAGTTAAGGAGTATTCTATCTTAGTATCTGGATTCTTCCAACTACCAACGTCACCGTCAGAAAGTTTAGCCAAAAATGCTTGGCGTTCTTTTTTATCATTTTCATCAAATCTAGCACCTATCATATTACCTGCCAATCCACCAGCTACTCCACAACCAGTAATTAATAGCTTATTTTTAGTAAACAAAGAACAAAGTCCTGCACCTGTTAATACCCCTGTTCCAGTACCAATTCCTTCTTTAGTACCCATACCAGCAAAGCAAGACGAAAGTATTAAAACAAAACCTGTTGCAAGAATAATAAATTTTAATTTCATATAAATTTTCTCCAAAATATTAAAATCTTATCTATTACATTTATATGCATTACCTTGAGCTACAATCGAATATATGCATTACCTTGAGCTACAATCGAAGTCAATTTTCTATCAATATTTATTAATATTACTGAATCAGCTTTATATTACATTTACAAATCGTAAAACATTATTAACTATCCAGAATATTGACTATTTACAATATAATAAGTTATAATTAATATATTTAACAACCAACTAAAACTAGGGATTTTCCCAACTAAAACTGGGTATCATGGAAATTCACGAAAAAATTTGTCTGATGCGAAATGCGAAAAACTGGTCGCAAGAGGAGATGGCCAATAAATTAGGAATGTCTGTCAATGGTTATGCTAATATTGAACATGGAACTACAGATTTACATGTCAAAAAAATAAAAAAAATTGCTAAAATTTTTGAAATAGATTTAATGGAACTACTTAAT
>DRQV01000032.1 GCA_011371325.1 Thioploca sp. | reverse complement strand
TGCCCAAAACCACGTAAGTTTCTTATACCCGGTAATATAGATAAACTGACCCGATTTGGACCAATTCGTACCTGCATGAAGCCAATAACCTTACGTTCTGCAAGAGTTAAGTAAGCTACACATGCCATTATCGGTAGCACAATGATTAAAATTTTAATCACTGTCATAATTAAATAAAATATTGATTCGATCATAATTTTTCAAACTGGAAGAATTGTATAGTTAGGTAAAATTGTCCACCAATTTCATTAAAAGAAAATTTATTATAATAGAATTTAAACAATTTGTACATTATGCCTACTATTTAAAATATATTTTTTAATAAAAGGATATTTTGAAAGTATTATTGTCTGTATAAATGTTTTTGGTATAGCTATCCTACATTTAGATAATAGTAATTTATTAACTTTTTTATCTATTGCAGGATAAGCAAACCTTATAAAATATACTGGGTTAAATCTTCATTATTAACTAAATCATTCAAATGATCATTAACATAATCAACATCGATAACTATAGATTCGCCAGATTTTTCTGGAGCATCAAATGAAATTTCTTCTAATAAACATTCAAGCACAGTGTGCAAACGCCTAGCCCCAATATTTTCAGTCTTTTCATTGACTTGCCATGCCATCTCGGCAATTCTCTCGATACCTTCCTGAGTAAATGTAATTTTTAACTTTTCAGTTTGCATTAAAGCCACATACTGTTCAGTCAAAGAAGCATCTGGTTCAGTTAGAATTCGGACAAAATCTTTGGTGTCCAGAGCATTCAATTCCACTCGAATAGGTAAACGACCTTGTAATTCTGGAATTAAATCAGATGGTTTAGCTAAATGAAAAGCTCCTGAAGCAATAAATAAAATATGATCAGTTTTAACAATACCATGCTTAGTAGTGATAGAACTACCTTCAACTAAAGGCAATAAATCACGTTGTACACCTTCACGAGATACATCAGCTCCACCAGCTAACTCGGCTCGTTTAGTGACTTTGTCTATTTCATCAATAAAAACAATCCCATTTTCTTCAACTAGTTCTAAGGCTTGAGTTTTTAAATCATCTTCATTAAGTAGTGAAGCTGCTTCTTCTTCTTTAAGCAATTTCATCGCTTCTTTAATTTTAATTTTCCGAGTCTTAGTTTTATCACCAGCTATATTTTGAAACATACTTTGTAACTGATTAGTCATTTCTTCCATACCTGGAGGAGCCATAATTTCAACCCCAATACGGGTTTCATTTAATTCAATTTCAATTTCTTTATCATCTAGCTTTCCTTCTCGTAATCTCTTTCTAAAAGTTTGCCTGGTGGAAGATTGCTTTTTTTCTTGTTCATCTTCGTCTCTTGGAGGCGGAATCAAAATATCTAAAACTCTTTCTTCAGCAGAGTCTAATGCTAAACTTTCAACTTTAACCATAGCAATTTCTCGAGTCATTTTTACTGCCATATCAACTAAATCTCTAATAATTGACTCGACATCACGACCAACATAACCAACTTCAGTAAATTTAGTAGCTTCTACTTTAATAAAAGGAGCACCGGCTAGTTTAGCTAATCGCCTAGCAATTTCAGTTTTGCCTACTCCTGTTGGCCCAATCATTAGAATATTTTTGGGAGTAACTTCATTGCGTAAATTTGGTTCTAGTTGCATTCTCCGCCAACGGTTGCGTAGTGCAATAGCTACAGACCTTTTGGCAGCATCTTGACCAATAATATGTTTATCTAATTCGCTAACAATTTCTTTAGGGGTCATATTACTGCTGCCTCAAATCTAGGGTTTCAATAGTTAAATTATGATTAGTATAAATACAAATATCTGCTGCAATGTGTAATGACTTTTCAACAATCTCAGTAGCATTTAAAGTAGTATTATCTAACATTGCTCGTGCTGCTGATTGGGCATAAGCTCCACCAGAACCTATTGCCATTAAATAATCTTCTGGTTCAATTACATCACCAGTACCAGAAATTGTTAAAGAGGCAGTTTTATCAGCCACTATCAATAATGCTTCTAAACGTCTTAACATACGGTCAGTACGCCAGTCTTTAGCCAATTCAACTGCCGAACGAGTCAAATGACCTTGATGTTTCTCTAATTTACCTTCAAAACGTTCAAATAAGGTAAAGGCATCTGCCGTACTACCGGCAAATCCGGCAATAACTTTATTATGATACAAGCGTCTAACCTTACGAGCATTATGTTTCATCACTGTATTGCCAAAAGAAACTTGTCCATCCCCACCTATCACTACCTGTCCGTCACGACGTACTGATAGAATGGTAGTACCTCTAATTTGTTCCATTATTAACCCATTTTAAATGCTTAGTAATTAATTTTTAAAAATTTTGATATATACGACGATGCTTAATTCAATCATTTCCTTCTAAAAGTTTCAGTATTCTTTTTTTATTACATGTATCTCTGGATATCTCCATGCTTTAAGTATGTCAAAAAAATCTTGCCAAATTTAAACATAATTAATTCTTGATTAAAATCTAAACCATCATTAAGTTTACTTAGTTTTCTAATATTTATTACTTTTTTAAATTTTGTAATTCTTCATTATTATAGTGGGTATTCTAGCCATTTTTGAATTTATTGTATATATATGAACCCCAAAACATCCTCTTAACAAGCATTTTATCTATTTTTTATCCATAATTTATAAAACATAGCCAATCTTAAAAATATCTTAATTTTCATTCTAAGGTTAAAACTTAAAATATCAATGATAGTGAAACTTTCCAACCATTTGCTGAGGCTATAAATTGATCGGAAACTCCAATATTTGGAATTGCTATTAGCATATCATCCAAATAAATCAATGGAATAAATGGCCGTTGCCAAGCAGGAATTTGGGCTGTTTGTAATAGTTTTTTTACGGAATGTTTATGTTTATGTAATTGAAGAAATTCACCATTTTTACGAAATCTGATTTGTAAGGTGGTTTCCAATGGTAGATTTAGTCCGCCAGATTGTACTTTTTGAGCGGTAAGCTGACCAAATGGCAAATTTATAGGATTTGGAAATAACCAAGTTATGGTATCAGTAGGCACTGGTGGTAAATTTGGCATTGCAAATAAATGTTGTTTATAACGCCTAACTTCACCACCTTGCCAAGAAACTAAAGGCTGACGTTCCGGTTTCGCAGTCAATATATCATCGATAACATGTTGCAACTGTGCTGCTGATGGTATAGTTAAATTAAGTTGTTTAAACCAGAATCTTAATAAGTTACGCTGACGGATTGGCTCAAGATCGGTTAAACTTGATATTAATAATTGGTTCGGTTCTTTGCCTATACATAATTGTAAATCCTGCTCGGCTAATATTTTAATTAATTTATCTGCTTCTGCCAAATTATTAGCTACTCGACCTATTGTTTTATTAATGTTAACCCAACGTTGCTTTAACTTAGGTATAATTTCATGACGTAAAAAATTGCGGTCAAATTTAGTATTAGTATTACTATCATCTTCTATCCATTGGAGATATTTCGCATATTTAAGTAATTGATCGTGGCTATAGTTTAATAATGGACGTACTAACCATCCAACTCCTAATTGACTTTTCTCTGGCATGGCAGCCAAACCAGCAACTCCAGCTCCACGTAATAATTGTAATAATACTGTTTCAGTTTGGTCATCAGCATGTTGAGCTGTCAATACTACATCGTCTGTTTCCAGTAATTTAGCTATGGCATTATAACGAGCTGTTCTAGCACAAGCTTCTAAACTTTCTCTAGGTTTATGATTAATTTGTATTTGTATAATTTCACAGGTTACGGCTAGTTCGGCACAAATATGTTGACAATGTTTAGCCCATTTATCAGCTTGAGAATTTAAATTGTGATTGATATGGACAACACGTAATTTAAATTTAAAAGAATCCCTCAATTGAGCCATTGCATGCAATAATACATGAGAATCCATACCGCCACTATATGCGATCCAAAAAATTTTACCGGAAGGATAAGAATGTATAATATTAGAAAGGTGAGAACTTAAATTAATCATTGCTTGAAATAATGCCAAGGTTTAAATTAGGAAACTATTAGTATAATAATTTATTATAATATATAAATAGCTTTCTTAATATAAAATATTTAGGAAAAATTTTAAAAATAACTAGTTACTAACTTAATTAGTTAAATATGCTAGAATTTAATATTTGGCAGATTTATCGAGGATAAATATTTTGAAAAAAAGCTTATCATCATTACCTTGGGCAATGTTATGTTTCGTAGATTTCGACGGTAATTTCCAGCAAATAACCCCTGCTTTTGCAAAAATTCTTGGGCGTACTAAGTTAGAAATCGAAAAATGGCCTAAGCTACAGAATTTAACCCATCATCAAGATATTCACATTACAAAATCAGCTTTGTCCCAACTTAAAGATGGTAAAGTAACTGAATTTGAAATCCGTTGTCAACATATAAATGATAATTATTGTTGGTTATTATGGCAAGCAACAGCCGAAGAAAATGGATTTTATGCCCAAATTTCAGATATATCTAAATATAAATCACAAAAACTTACTAAATCATTACAAGTTACTGATAAACATTTATTATTAATTCTTGATAGTTTAGATGCTTTAGTTTATGTCGCTGATATTGAAAGTTATGAAATTATTTATACCAATAAATATGGCCAAGATATTTTTGGGGATATAGTGGGAAAAACTTGTTGGCAAGCTTTTTCTAATCAAGAAAATCTTTGTCCATTTTGCAGTAGACATCAAATTTTAAAGGATAATAAGTCTCATGAATGGGAATGTTATAGTAATTTAACTGATAAATGGTATAGATTACATGAGCATACTATAAATTGGATCGATGGGCGTTTGGTACGATTAGAAATTGCTTATGATATTACTGAACATAAACAAGCAGATGAATCTTTAAAAATCAGTCAAGAACGTTATATGTTGGCAGTACAAGCTGGTAAAACTGGAGTTTGGGATTGGAATTTGTTGACTAATGAAATGTATCTAGGTCCACATCAAAAAGTTTTGCTAGGTTTAAATGATGTAGAAATATCTAATGGTTTAGAAGCTTGGATGGCAGTTGTATACCCTGATGATGTGCAGAAATTACAAGATGCTTCACGAAATTATATACAGAAAAAAACTTCTCAATTTGAAGAAGAATACCGCATTGTAAATAAAGATGGCAATATAAATTGGATGATTGTACGTGGTACAGCAGTTTATGATGAACAGGGGCGTGCCTATAGAATGGTTGGTACTAATACCAATATTACTGAACGAAAAAATTTTGACGAACATTTGCAAGAACAACAGCGATTATGTCGTGGTGTATCTGATATTACTCATGTTTTGTTAACTATTCCAGATCATGATACAGCTATTAAATTAGCATTGGAAATGTTAGGTAAATTATTTAAAGTTGATCGATCCTATATTTTTGAAAATGAAGGTACCGAAGATGAATACGTTATAAATCAAAGATTTATTTGGATAAATAATGAATATTATGATATTCCACATACATTAAAATATTTTTCTTATAATAAATATCTGCCTGGTTGGTATGATATTTTAAAAAAAGATGAACCAATCATAGCTTTAGTCAAAGATTTTCCAGAACCTATCTATTCTTTATTAAATTCACAACGCATTGTTTCTATTGCAATAGTTCCCATTCATTTTGAAGGTCAATTTTGGGGATTTATTGGATTGGATGATTGTCGTAATAATCGGCAGTGGTCAGCTTATGAAATTGCAGTTATGAATGTAATAGGTGATAGTGTTAGAGGAACATTAGCTCATCAACAATTTAAAGAATCATTACGACGCAGTGAAGCTAAAGCCAGTTCCATAATTAGAAGTAGTAGAGATGGTATTTTTGTGTGCGATAAAGAGGGTTTAATCAAGTTCGTTAATCCTGCTGGCAGAAAATTATACAAAGCTCCAAACTATAAAACTATGATTGGTAAAAGTTTATGTGTACCAATTAGAGCAGAAATAAAGAAAAAAACTGAATTTAAATTTAAAGATTTGGAAGGTCAGCCTCATGTTGGAGAATTACAATTATCCAGAATAGAATGGGAAGGAGAACGATTAACTTTAGCTGTTTTAAGGGATATTTCTGATCGGAAACAAGCAGAATTAGATTTACAAAAAAGTAAAGAAACTGCAGAAAATGCCAATCGTTCTAAAAGTTTATTTTTAGCTGCTATGAGTCATGAAATCAGAACTCCAATGAATGGAGTTTTAGGTATGGCTAAATTACTCCGCCAAACTAAACTAACTAAGCAACAATTGCATTATGTAAAAATGGTGGAAAATTCTGGTCAAGTTTTATTAAACGTAATTAATGATATTTTAGACTTTTCCAGAATAGAAGCTGGCAAAGGATTAGTGCTTAATATGGGAGAATTCAATCCTAGAGTGGTGATAGAAGAAGTAGTGAATTTATTTGCCAGTTCAGCTCAGAGTAAAGGATTAGAAATCTTATGCCAGCTACCAAGTCAATTACCAACTAGATTATTAGGAGATTCTGGTCGTTTATGGCAAATTCTTAATAATTTATTAGGCAATGCAATTAAGTTTACCAATAATGGTGAAGTACAATTGCGAGTATCTGTTATCAAAGAAACATCTGATAAGATTGTACTGCATTTTGAAGTTATGGATACTGGTATAGGAGTTGAACCAGAGATACATAATAATTTATTTAAATTGTATTCTCGTTCTAATGATTCTAAAAATAAATTTCAGGGAACCGGTTTAGGTCTATTTATTTCTCGTCAATTAGTACGTAAAATGGGTGGAGAAATTGATTTAACGAGTGAATATGGAATTGGTAGTAATTTTTGGTTTAAATTACCATTTAAAAAAATTAGCGATTTATCAGCAAAAAATGCTCTAAAATTTCCAGATGATGCTACTGCTGATGATCTGATAGCTAATAATTTATCATTGGTAGCTAATAAATTAAATGGATTAAAACTATTAATTGTAGATGATAATATAACCAATCAACAGATTTTACTTAATGAAGTTAAAGATTGGAAGATAAATGCTGATGTTGCTAGTTCTGGAGCTATTGCTTTTGAAATGCTAATGACTAAAGCTACAGAAGGAAATGCGTATCACTTAGCGTTGATTGATGCTGAACTACCAAAGTTAGCCGATGGTTTAAAACTATTGGATAAAATTAGAGCTGAAACCAAGTTGACTAATTTAAAGTTAATTATGATGACAACTTTACAAAATCCATTAAATGAGGAAATCCTTGAACAAATATCTGCTCAACTAAACAAACCTATATTTAAACTAGATTTATTGATGTATTTATTGGCTGCAACTGAAAACAGAGTAACTAAGGTAAAAAAGGCAATTGTTAGTGAAAAAGTTGCAGATATACAATACCGTTGTAATGTATTATTAGCGGAAGATAATTTAATAAATCAAGAAGTTGCTAAAGATATTTTATTACAAATGCAATGTAAAGTGGAGTTAGCCATTAATGGAAAAGAAGCAGTTGCAGCTATTAAACAACGTGATTTCGATCTTGTTTTTATGGATTGTAATATGCCAGTTTTAGATGGTTATGCAGCTAGTAAAAAAATCCGTGAATATGAAAAACAACATAATAAACCTCCTGTGCCAATAATTGCTTTCACTGCTGATGTTATGCCTTCAACTCAAGAACATTGTTTGCAATCTGGTATGAATGATTATTTGACTAAACCTATTATTCTAAATGAATTAGAAAAGAAACTAGATAAATGGCTATCCAATCCTACAGAAGGGAAGAAAGTTGATTCTAAAGTTTTAGAGGATATGTTGCGTAATTTAAAACCAAATAAAGTCAAGTGGATCATAGAATTATATCTAAAAGAATTACCAACTTATTTATTAACGTTAAGTGAGGCTATAGATTTAGAAGATGGTGAAGCTGTTTATTCTGCTGCTCATAAATTTAAAGGAGCTAGTGCAATATTAGGGGCAAAACAGATCGTTGATTCATGCAAAACTTTAGAACAGTTAGGAAAAATTAATAAATTAGACAATGCAAAAGAAATATTATTGCAAATAAAAGCTGAATCTGAACAATTAAAAATAATTTTACAAGAACAGGAATTTTTAAAAAAATTAGTTTAACCATCGTATGGAATTAACCAATTTGAGAAGTCTTGTTGTAGATATTTCTCTAGTCTAATAATTTTAGCTTGATAGATTTGAAACAGAAATGGATAGAGAGAAGGACGCAAAGACTGCCCACTTCCAGCAAATATTTTTTTTTGGAAGATATTGTTATTTATAGACAAATAGATAGTTGGATCAATATTTAGATGATGACAACATTTTATCAATAATCGCTGTGGATCAGTCGTTATTTCTTCAAATCGCAATATTAGCAACTGTTCACCGGGAAAAACTTGTAACCAATTTTTTATACATATCTCATAATCCCCACGTTGAAGAGAACCTTGAGAATTAAAATGATCGATAAACCATTGATCAGAAGCTTCTGTAATTGTCATTTCTGCTCTATCTAATGCCATTAAGGCCGATGACCAGGCACGATAGATTGGATTCCTAATTATATAAATAAGCTTAATTTTTGGATAATAAGAATAAATTTGTTTAATAACTTTTACTGATAAGAAACCATAAGCTGGAGTAATATCACCAGCTATATTACTATTTATAAACAATGAATTATACCAATCTACCTTTTGTTGTTGGCGATTCCAAAAATGTACCTCTTTCCCGGCTGGAAATGAAATATCAACATGATGATTTAACATTTCATATAGCCAAGTTGTCCCTGCTTTTTGAGCACCTATACCAAGGAAATTTAACATATTATTTAAGGTTATTATAAAATTCTAATCCTTTCAATGTATAGTTTTTTACAGAAGCTTTATTATAATCATTGCTATTTCCTGTCATCCACCAAGCAACAGCTCTACGCACTGTAATAGACATATCGTTTACATCTTGTAAAACTGCTCCCATCTTACATTCTATCAAATTTCCATCTGGAGCGGCAAGCCGTAATGCTTCCACTAATGCAACTACTTTAGTATTAGAAATTTGAGCTTGTACATTAATTTGAATTGCAAATAAGCAAAATATTACTTTAATATACTCAATCATAAATTATTAACTTAAATTTAAAATATATTTGAAGAGAAATTGGTCATAACCAATCATTGAGTTCCTAAATATAGTTTAGGAACATACAATAAACTGTAATTAAAGTTAAATGGCATAACATTTATTACATTGACAAACACCACTTGATAATAAAACGCATTCTTTATTGTTTGGACAAGTACCAACCGAATTTCTCGTACATTCACAAGTAGCATTTTCAGATGGATTACAACCTAAAAAGTCCTCTTCTTTATTTTGTTCACAAGCATAACTCTTTATTTTAGAGTCTAATTTAAGTAATATATTTAATATATTTTTACAATTACTATTTTCTGAATCAAGGAAAGTATGTAATCTTTGCACTGTTTTAAACCTAGCTATTTCAAACTTTTCCTGAGCAGGAATAATAGTAGTAATATCAGGAGCTAATATAATAGCATCAGATAGCTTATTAAGAGCTTCAATAGTTGTTTTAGCAGCTTTTATTACAGAATTTACATCCTTAGCATTATCAATTTCAATAACTGCCATATCAGAAATTTGTCCGGCTTGTTCGGTTATTTCTTGCCCAGCATTATTTCCACAGCCACTGATAATTAATCCCAAAAATATACATCGAATAATATACATACATTAATCCTTTAAATATTTCTAATTTCCAAACTATGAAAATTTATAGCAATTCTTTACTGTATTCAATTGGAAAATGCTATAACCATCGATAGGTCAAAGAAACTATTCTATAAATGGATTGGCTATAGATAGTTATCTTTATTTTAAGGCTAACTAAACAGTGAATTATTTAATTTTTAGTAGGCTTGTTATTTTTATAAACTTGAATTGCTGGTTCAAGTAATTCAAAACCATTTTTAATTCTTGCCCCAATTTTACCGGTAATGGTGGCAATCCAATCAGAATATTCCTCATTGGCCTGAAGCAACTTATTCCAAGCTTTAGGACGTATTTTGATTTGCACTAAATAGCCGTCAGCATTTACGTAAACTCGTCGCCAGCCATTTTTAATATTTTCCACAAAATTAGGTAATTGGGTAATTTTTATATTAACCTCTAATTTACCTTGAGTTTTTGGCATTTTTATAGGATTAATCCTATTAATTGGAGCAGGTTGGTTTATTGGTCTAAAATTTCCTTTAAAAGAAGATTTTCTGACTGAGTTAATTATATTATCTGATTGCATTAACATTGGTTTTTTTCTTAATCCCAATGTAATTTTCGTTCTTTCAGTAGATAAGCTATCTTTCTTTTTTCTCAATCCCATTGTTAGTTTTGGTTGGTTGTTCATGAAATTCACCTTTCTTAATTTCCTGTTGGAATTTAAAAGTCATTGATTCTAAATCGCCAAATAAATATGTTACTGGGGCCCCAACTCCTCCTACAGTTCCAGGATTACATACAATTGTTTCAGTTCCTTTACTATTAATGATATTTTTGACAGATATATTATGACTATGTCCACAACATACTAAATCATAATCACCAGTAATAGCCATTGCTCTGGCGTAATGAGGATAATGGACTATAAAGATACGTTTTTCATTTAAAGTAAAAGAAGCATCTTGTCCATAATAAAAAATTTTGCTATTTGAAGTGTTAGATAATTTTGATAAAACATAAAGATCACCATTGTTATTACCATGAATAACATGTAACGGTAAACCATATTGTTGTACCTTCCCTAAAGTACTAGGTGCTACAATATCACCACAATGTAATATAGCTTCAGCACCACGATATTTAGCGTCAGCAATCGCGGCACATAACGAGGGTATATTGTCATGACTATCTGATACAATTCCAATTTTCATTTATCCCACCAAACTTCTAAACCTTGAGAATTTATCTCTACTTCATCAGCTAGTTTACGTCTCATTTTACCATCAGTTAAAGTATAGTTTAAATTTTTTAATTCAACCAATAGATAGTCCATCATTGTTTTACGTAATAATGTATGTCGTCTATCACTATCAGCTACTGATTTCATAATATCAACTTGTTTATCTATAGAAGAGTGTAATTTATCTGCCAATATATCTATATTACTCACTGCATCAAAATGAGTCAAAAACATTTTAGTTGGCTTAAATTTTAATAAACGGTCAATTGAATTATGCATTGCTGGTGGATCGAATTGGATTGGAGTTGTAGATGCAAAAATTAGTACTCCTTTATCAGTATCAAAATCTCGAAATGATATTCCAAAAGTATCTCCAGTAAAAAAACTATTACTCTGTTCATCGAATATACAAAAATGATGCCTAGCATGACCAGGAGTATCTAAAAATAATAGTTGACGACCTTGAAAATTAATTATTTGCTCATCTGCTACGGTTATTATTCGTTCTTCTGGAATTGGTATAATCTCACCATAATTAGCTTGAAATGTTTTTTCACCATATACAGCTTTAGAGCTAGCAATTAACTTACTAGGGTCTATCATATGTTTAGCGCCATACGGATGAACTACAAACTTAGCATTTGGTAAAATTTGCATTAATTGACCGGCTCCACCAGCATGATCTAAATGTATGTGAGTTACAATGACATAATCAACATTTTCAACTGGAATATTATTATATTGTAAGGCCTGTAATAAGTTCGGCATTGAGCTATTAGCACCAGTTTCAATATAAGTTGCATGATTATTTTCAGTAATTAAGTAACTAGCGGCAAAACGTGGACTTATAAAACCAGTATCTATAGTTGTAATATTAAAATTGTGTTCTGTTAAAATATTCATAAATCAATAGTTTAAATGTAAAATACTGTAAAGTAATTTGGAAAATTATCTAATTTGTTATATTATACACTTTAAATACATTTGAAAAATTTATAAATAAGAAAATTATGAAAATGCCTATCTATCGATGGTTTGTTATATTAGTTTGTGTTTTATTCACTAGCACTTTATTTGCAACTGAAACTCAAAAAGGTCTATTGTGGCAAGTAACAAAATCTGGAATTGAAGCAAGCTATGTTTTTGGCACTATACATTCGGAAGATGTTCGGGTTAATAAATTACCAAAAGAAATTCGAGGTTATTTTGAGAAAGCGGATAATATCGCATTAGAAATGTTATTAGATATGCCTACTATGTTAAAGGCCTCTGCTGCCATGTTAATTACTGATGAAACACAATCTTTAGATAAACTAATTGATGAAGAATTGTTTATTCAAGTTTCAGAAGCCTTACGCAAATATCAAATTCCTCCAGTAATAGCTAAAAAATTAAAACCTTGGGCAGTTATAGCTACTTTAAGCACTCCACCACCTAAATCAGGAAATTTTTTAGATCTCATATTGTATAAAGAGGCTATGAAACTTGAAATAGATGTTCATGGTTTAGAAAAAGTGGAAGAACAATTGGCTGTTTTTGAAAATTTACCTTTGAAAGAACAGATAATGTTATTGACAGAAACTATAACAAATATCGATGAAATGCCAGAAATGTTTGCTAAACTGCATGAATTATATTTACAACGTGATCTAACTAAATTACAGAAATTTAGCATTGAATATATGGCAAAAAATAGTAAAAACCAAGATTTTACTGATAATTTTTATAACAGAATGGTTAATGATCGGAATGTTACTATGGTTGATCGTATGCTCAAGCTTTTACAAGAAGGCAATGCATTTATTGCTGTAGGAGCGTTACATTTACCAGGTGAAAAAGGAATACTTAAATTATTAGAACATAAAGGTTATAAGATCAAACCAATATATTAGTGGCGGAGAAGGTGGGATTCGAACCCACGGAGGCTTTCGCCCTCAACAGATTTCAAGTCTGCGCCGTTATGACCACTTCGGTACCTCTCCACTAAAGAACTTAACATTATCTAAGAAATAGTTTTATTTGTCAAGTATACTTGACAAATATTTTATAGAACATAAGTTAGCTCTCAAAATAAATTGCATCCAGTTTGTAAGCAAATGGTAAATGAAGGTTGAAAGATTAAATAAGAAAGAACTCGATGAAAAAGTTGCCTCAATGTGTCTTCTTTGCTAATAGTAAAGGCGGAAAGGTTTTTGTTGAAAAAACTTTTGCAAAAAAACCAGATGAAAATTGGACGAAGATGTGCAATTTTACAATCAGCTCTTGTTCGTACAGCCCTAGAAACCGCCATAAAACAAGCCTGTAGCCTCAACATCCAACAAATAGCCCAAGTCAACTATGCTCAAGTTGACCAAACAATAAAAAATACTGGTTTAACCTCTTCAATTAGTAATAATATTTATACCAAGAAAGACATAACCAATTACATTAATGTTCCATATTGCCATGTGTTTCATCTTATATTTTTACTCGTGACTCTAAATAATCCACTATATATCCTTCATGTTTTTTATTGGTTACTTTATTTATTTCTGGAATTCCTGAAGGACTAGTTACATTTACTTCA
>DRQV01000031.1 GCA_011371325.1 Thioploca sp. | reverse complement strand
GGCCTTATTATTAGCTAATTTGCGGCTTGCTCCAATTCAATTTATGACATTAGGTCATCCAGCTACTAGTCGGTCAAAATTTATTGATTATGTTCTGATGCGTGAAATTATTTTCTCTACTAAAGAAGATTGTTTTAGTGAGAAAGTTGTACTATTAGACACAGAATCCGTTATGCACATCCCACCATACAAAAGTATTAAAATCCCACCGAATATTCGGAAAAATCCAGAAGTTATAAAGCTTGCTATAACTAGTACTGCTTTAAAATTAAATGCAAATTTTATGGAAGTTTGTAAAGAAATTCTTGATAATAGCACTCAACCGATTGAGTTTAATTTTTTTCCATCTGAACATGGAATGTCTTATCAAAAAATCCAGCAAAGAATTCATAATTGGATACCAAATGCCAAGGTTTATAAAACTGTAAAATACAATGATTATATTACTATTTTAAACGACTGTGATATTCATTTGAGTCCTTTCCCATTTGGAGGTTCTAACAGTAATATTGATTCCATGCAGCAGGGTATTCCTATAGTTGCTTTGGAAGGAAATGAACCACATTCTAGGACAGATGCAGTATTTTTAACATTGGGCAATTTACCTAGTTGGTTACTAACTCAGAGTAAGGAAGAATATGTAACAGCAGCTCTACGTTTAATCCATAATGAAGATGAACGAATAGCTATTAGTGAAGCTTTGCTTGCTCAAGATTTTGAAAATATATTTAGAGATCATGAATTTAATAATCATGAAGCAACATTTGGTAAAACTATAGATTGGTTATATAATAATCACGAAGCTCTGCAACAAGATGGTAGAAAAATCTGGACTTTAGAAGGACAAAGTAATTTTAATAGTAATTATTAGTATTTCGTATATTACAGTTAGGGAATAAAATGATTATTAGAACTGATATAGTTGACGCTTTTATGGGTAAAGTAAAACAAATTTTTAGTTTTCTTAGGTTTCATTACATGACTATCAGTATGAAAATATTCCAATCATCATTGTCATATAAAAATAAGAAAATGGCTAAATTTTATGAAAATGGTGCATCTAAGCAGAATATTTGGTTATATTTTTTAATTTGGATTGGATGGATAAGCTTTGTTATACCATTCAATATTCAGGCAGCTTGTGGAGATATGGCTGGAACGATATCTGGATGTATCTGTGATTATAGCTCATTTCAGCGAGATGTCCTGAACGATAATGTGGAGATGACTAGTGAAAAAACTTGTACTGCTAACTTTATTTTAGACCCAAATATTCCTAACAATGGTGATGGTAATGGTGATGGTATTCATGATGTTGACCAACCCAACGTAGTTTCTATACGAGATAAGAACTCTGGTAATTATTTGACTTTAGATATAAGCGGCAATGTCACAATCAAAGAAATTTACACTGATTTAGCCGAAAACCAAGATTACTTTGAAGAAAAATATATCTTTCCCCAAGGTTTGGTTTACTTTGAACTAGAAGGAACTGAAGCAGATATTACTATCTATTATCACAGTTTGCAAAAACTTTACACTACTCCAATCTTTCAAAAATTTGGTGCCAAAATACCCGGTGATATGAACACTTTGGGTTGGTATGTAATGCCCAATGTAATTTTTAATACGGTTAAAGTTGGTGGTAAATCAGTTGTCACTGCTACTTATCATCTCACTGATGGTGAACTTGGAGATAATACTGGGATTGATGGACGAATTATTGATCCTGGCGGTTTGTCTTTTGACAGTGATTTTGATAATGTGATAGGTTTTACATCTAAAACTGAAAACATATCTATTCAAAACTCTACTGCTAACATAATAGTTAGTCGTAGTGGTATTACAGGTAACGTAACGGTAAATTATACTACTAAAGATGATACTGCTATTGCTAACCAAGATTATCAATCTACTAATGGCATTCTTAGTTGGGCAGAAAATGATAGAACCGATAGAATCATTAGTATTCCTATTTTATCTACTGCTAATGGTGGAAATATTTTACAAGTTATACTAAGTAAGGTAAATTCTACTGTCGGAAATAGCGTATTAGGTATTGATACTACTAATATTATTTTTACTGATGAAACTAGTCCTGTTAACCCTATAGTTAGTGACACAACGATCAGCTTTAGTGCCAGAGGTTATAGTGCTTTAAAAACTGATAATATTGCTACAATTACTGTCAATAGAATTGGAACTCAAGGTGTAGCAACTGTAAATTATAATACAATTGATGGAACTGCAATTGCCGGCCAAGATTATCAAACTGCTAGTGGAACTTTAACTTGGTTAGATGGTGATGATAGTCCCAAAACTTTCTCAATAACTATGCTGGAAAATGCTACTTTAGGTGATTCCTTATTACTCAATCTTAATAGTGTTGATGATATTCAATTAAATATTGCTACAGCGATTCTAACCATTTTAGAAGTAGTAAATACCACTCCAACGATAACAAATATCCAAGCAGACGATGTAATAAAAAATGTTACTGTAACAGATAAAATTATAAATGAAGGAACTTTATGTAATGCTACTATTCAAAGTATAGCTAATGTTACAGGAGGCAATCTCGATTGTAATATAATTAATCAAGGTACAATAAAAGATGTAACTATTAATCGAGGAGCTGTGATTGAAGGAGGTAATATT
>DRQV01000030.1 GCA_011371325.1 Thioploca sp. | reverse complement strand
AGATTTACTAATAGAATTAAAGCGTTTGTGAAATATGCAACATCTAATAGTAAATAGATAATATTTAACTTCGATTAAAATATCCCAATTACTATAATTAAAGAATAGTTGTGAGAGGAGATCCAAAAAATGGAAAATACAGCACAACAATCCACAAAAGATATTTTCACAAAACACATTCAATCATTACGGCAATCAGTCCCTGAGCTTCAAGGGGTAATGATAACAGCAATTGACGGCCTACCAATTGCTTTTGACTTCCCTAATACCGAAGCCGCCCGTATTGCAGCTATGGCTGCAACTGCCATAGGCATTGGTAAAAGAGTTAGTGAATCAACTGAATTAGGTAGCTTTCAAGAAATGGTGATTCAGAGCAGTAAAGGCTATCTGGTTGTTTATAAAAGCGGTGAGAATGGGGTATTAGCAGTTCAAGCTCCTAGCCTTGCAAATTTAGGCTTAATCCATTTGGAAGCCAGAACTACTGCGGAAACATTAGCTAGTTTCTTTTAGGATTATAAGGAGAATTATAGATGTATGATATGACAAAAATGAATTTAATTGCTAAAACAGCAATTGATCAAATGCCCCCTGCCAGCCGCTTTAATCAAGAAGATGCTTTGACGATTGATAAATACACTGAAGCCTTATTAAGCTGGGGTCCAGAATTAGTGCAAAGGTTTTATGATACTGTTTTTGAACACGAAGCCACAAAAAAAGTGTTTAGACATGATGAGCGACCCATGCGAGAAAAATCTTTAACAGATTTTTGGGTTAAAACCCTTACTGAACCAATTGATTTAGACTATTTCGGTTGGATGGCAATGGTTGGTCTAATCCATGTGGTTAGAGGTGTTGACAACCCTATGATGTTAGCAATGAGTAGTTTTCTTACTGATTTTATTTCAGAGAAAGTAAGCCAAGAACCATCTATTGCCCCAGAAGAAGCTTTAAAAGTAGTAAATGCTTTTAGGAGATTTTCTTCGACCATTAGTGCAATTATCACCTATGGCTATGATTCGGCTCGAGTCAATGCATTATTTGATATTATTGGCATGGAGGAGTCACTGCTCCAACGCTTAACTAAACAAACCGTAGAAAAACATTTAAATCAAGCTGGCTATACTATGACTGAAAAAAGAAATTTTGTAGCAAGATAGGATGACTATTTAGATTATTAAAGAATCTAAAACTAACTATGAACAATAAAACCTTACAACAAATTATTGAAGATACCGTTATCGATTTACCAGGCCTAGAGTTAGCTTTAATTGGTTATATTGAACAAGGTATGGGAATTGTTTATACCAACCCAGGAAACTTAAAAATTGAGTCAATCGCTGCTTATACTAGCGAATTAATTAAATCTAATATTAAATTTAAGGATGTGCTTAGCTCAGAATCTGAAATTAAGTATCTAATTACCCGAACTAGCAAAAACAGACTAATGTTACAAATTATTCCAAATACTGAGTTCTATGTTGCCATGGTGACAAAGCAAAATTCTAGCTTTGAAACCAGTATCCCAGTTTTTAAAACCCTTATAAGAGAAAGCAGTAAAATACTTTTACAAAAATCCCAAGTTAATTCATAAACATATCTTAAAAACGTGAAAGGAAATTTCCTTTCACGTTTTTCTCAAAAATAAATCAGATAAACAAAAACTTAAAAAACCAACAAGAGCTTATTTCCAATATTTCCCAGGGGTAAAAGGTAGAGATTTAAGTTCTTTTAATGCAGCTGCGACAGGGGCATCATAACCCTGAATAAGCTCATCTAAATCAGCTTTTACTATTACATCTGGTGTTACACCGCTTGTATAATCTGTGCCGTTAATACCCTTAATATTAGCCACAGCCACATATACACCGCTTCCATCAGGTAAATCAAATATTTGAATTGCTTCCACATTGCCATCGGTTTGTTCACCAACTATAGTAGCCCGACCTAAATCCTGTAAAACCAAGGCCGAAATTTCTCCGGCACTGCTATTAAGAGAACTTACTATTAGAGCTAAAGGGCCATCAAATTTTATAGGGGCAGAAATTGCATTGCTAGAAACCACTTGCCCTTCTGGAGTCACCAGCTTATTGATACCTTTGCCATTAGCAAGATAGTAAGTTGGTGTCCAAATGACTTTGTCATGCCCAACAGCCTGAGCCCAGTCGCCATCTATAAACGCACCCAAAATTAGGCCCAGCTCGTCCAAATGCCCACCTAGGTTGTCACGCAAATCCAAAACTAAAGATTTTGCACCTTGAGCTTTTAGCTCGGCAATCATATTATGAATTTTATCGCCGATTTTATTCAAATTAAAGCTTGGTAAATAAATATAACCTGTAGTTTTATCAAGCATTTCTGCCTGAGGTAAGTCTTGAACTCTATCAAAATTAATCTCTTCGGGTTTTATATCAAATTCTACTTTTCTGCCATTACGCAAAACCTCAAACACTACTTCACCACCATTAACGGCATCAGAAATAAAGTTCATAATTTTACTACTAGCCGAGGTCTTAGAAATATCTTCTCCATTTACAGAAACTATCAAGTCTCCTCGGTGTAAGCCTGCCTTTGCTGCTGGTGTTTCTGGATATACCCTATTAATCGCTAGGCCTTTTTTAAACAAGTATTGATGGCTAAAACCAATTCCAGGCCTTAAGTTAGTATTTTGATGTATATCGCTATCATCTAGGCTAGCTGGTATGTTGATTAAGCCAATCCAACGTGAGTGGTCATCATTAAGGTCATAAACCATGCGTCTTAAAACAGAATCAAAACCAGCTCT
>DRQV01000029.1 GCA_011371325.1 Thioploca sp. | reverse complement strand
TATTGTATTATGGTTTTCTTTGTCAGCCAACAAATACTAAAATTAGTTTATTTAGACATTCTAACTATAAATATTTTATGCACTTACATACTTTAAACAAATGGCAACATAGTCACAATTTCGTTAATGCCCACGAATATGGTGAAAAACGTACTTTACAAGTATTAATTTTAACCACTTTAACAATGGTGGTAGAAATAATTGCTGGTAGTATATTTGGTTCGATGGCTCTGCTTGCAGATGGTTGGCATATGGGGACTCATGTTGCAGCATTTACGATAGCAATTTTTGTTTATCGTTATGCCCGTAAACATGCCGATAATCCAGCTTTTACTTTTGGTACTGGAAAAGTCAGTGTGTTAGGTGGTTTTGCTAGTGCGATTGCATTAGCTGTAGTTGCATTGGTAATGGTAGTAGAATCTACTCAACGGATTTTTGAACCACAAATAATTCAGTTTAATGAGGCAATTGCTGTGGCAGTTCTTGGTTTACTGATAAATATTGCTAGTGCTTTTATTTTACGAGATAACCATCATCATGGAGAACACCATGACCACAATTTAAAAGCTGCCTATTTCCATGTGTTAGCCGATGCGTTGACCTCTTTATTAGCTATAATCGCTTTATTTGCTGGTAAATATTTTGGTTGGAATTGGTTAGATCCAATTATGGGAATTGTGGGAGCGGTTATTATTACTCGTTGGTCATATGGATTGGTACAAGAAACTAGCCCGATTTTATTGGATGCTAGTATTGAAGAAAAATATAAAATAGCTATTAAAAATGCCATTGAACAGGATTCTGATAATTTAATTACTGATTTGCATATTTGGAGAGTTGGAGCTAATCATTATGCAGCTATAATTTCTTTGATGACTCATTTCCCTAAATCTTCAGAATATTATAAAAAACTTTTACAAAATTTTAATAAATTATCTCATATAACAATTGAAATCAATCAATGTTTAGATAAAGATTGCGTTATAAATAATTACTAATTTGGGTCTTTTCTATTTGATCGATATCATATTGTTTTAGGTAATTTTTCGTCTATTGGGCTTATAATGCTCCTCAAATTTGTATTTAAAAAATAGCCACCGGATTATTACCGGTGGTTTTTCAGAATATCTATTCTTCTATCGAAAAGTTCAGTGGTTTTAAACCATTAAAGACGATAGTACCATTTTCTAATCTATAACCTACAAATAAGGTGAATTCCCCAGCTAAATTTACACTACCTTCAAATATAAAAATATTAACCATTTTAGGTAAAAATGGATGTTCTTGTGCCACTAATAAGTTAGTAAATTTATTATCCCAAACTCGCCATATTTTATAACTACGATTAAACAATTTTGTTTTGTTTTGTAAATCAGTATATTTTACTACCAAAATAATTTCTGCTTTTTTACCCACATCTTCAGGGTCTACAAAAATTTGTGAAGTAATTCTAATGGATTTATTTTGTTGCAATTTACGTTTAGTATCTGGTTCAATATTATCTAACAAACTAATGAAACAAGAATTACTATCTAATGATTGACCAGTAGAATTGATAGCTAAAGCATTAGGTGCTTCACATTTCGTAGTTGACTTATCTGATTCGATATTTTCTTTAATTTCTGGATTAAATTCAAGTTCTTTAGTTTCCAATTTAGTAGCTTGAAATTCCTCAGTAATAATAATCTTAACAGTTGCTTCTTTACTATGATCTTGATTGCTGATAATCATTTCAGTTTCGCCGGTATTCAATCCAAGTAAAGTTAATTCACCTTCATTTTCAGCAAAAGATTTCAAATTAAGAACTGACACTAATTGTAAATCTGGCAACTGCTGAATGAAAACCATGGCTTCTTTAATTGTAAAAATGTTTATTTGACCTATTGGTAACTGAATTACTTGTTCTTCACTAGCATCGATTACATTAGTTTCATTAATACTTTCAGATAAATTGCTATTAACTGCTGTATTAATATTATCTGAATTTTTACTAGTCAAACTATCATCATCAAAAATCGTTAATATTGCTTTGGAAAAAATGTCACCTTCAGAATTTAATAAAGTAATTTCAGCAGTTTCAATTGATTCTTCCAGAGTATCATTAAATATAGTTATATTAAACGACTTATCACTACAATCTTGGTCTTCCCAAGTTAAAGAGCCATGATTTAGTAGATAATCAATATTTTGAGTAGCAGTTTTTGATTGGGTATTATAGTTAACAGTAATTTTACCATCACAACCATTTTTACGGATAACTGTAATCTTAGCGATTTGATCAGTTTCTCGAACCACATAACTTGATGAAGATAATTTCACCCAACCTAAAAAATGGTTATTAATATGAGAAGCTTTACCAGAACTATCTACTGTTAATTTAAATGTTTCAGTGGCAACCCCTTGAATATTAGCTAATGAGATATTTTCACCATCATCTACGATTCCATGATAATAATTAGTAGCAGTAGTTTGTTCACAATCCAAAGCAAAAATGGTAGTTTCAGAATTAAGTTCTACATTATTAACTGGACAATTTTCATCGATTTCTGTAGTGATATATTGTTCACTTGCTGTGGTTGTTGAAATTACATTATTTTGTAAGCTATCCAAAATACCATCATTATTACCATCACCATTGTTAGGAGCAGCATTTTCTACCATATCAGCAGTACCATCATGATCATTATCAAGAGCAAAAATAGGTTTACAATCAATATTTGGTTCTACAATAATAGTTTCAGAATTTTCTTCACAATTTTCCCAACCAATTAAAGTATAATCTGTTGATTCTGGAGTAGCTGTCAGTTCAAATTTAATTGAACCATCTGGGAAATTCATTTGAGTAATAGTAACTTGACCACCATGCACATTTTCTATAGTTTCTGTTCCATAAGTCGGAATTGTGTCGGGATTTCTTACAAAAAATGCTCGACAAGTTGTATACTTTTCTTGAATTATTACTTTACCAGTATCATCACAATGACCTCTCCAACCTTCTAATTGCCAACCTGAATCTGGAATTGCATTTAGTATAATCTGATCACCACTACTAAATTCGTACTTAGCTTCACGACAATCTATACCACAATTTATTCCTTTAGGTTGGCTAATAATTTTGCCGTTACCATATTTTACTACTGTCAAATCTGATGGTAAACCAGATTGACCAAATAATACTTGGCAAGTTTTATCTTCATTTAGCACCACATTACCATTAGCATCACAATCACCACTCCAATTCCATAATTCCCAACCATCTGCTGGAGTTGCTGTTAAATTTAAGCGAGAGCCAACAGTATAATTTTCTTTGCTACAAATATCGCCACATTGAATACCTTCTGCGGTTATTAATCCTTTTCCAATTTTATTAACCGTAAGTTTAACTTGTTGTTTTATAGGTGTTATTACAGTATTATCTTTAGATAGAATTTCTGTTTGAGGTTGAAATACTGCTCGACAATATCGATCTGATTCGGTAATGATTGCGGTCTGAGTTTCTGCACAATGACCACGCCAGCCTTCAAATTCCCAACCTTCATCTGGTACTGCTGTCAATTCAATTGTTAAACCATTATCATATTCTTCTACACAATCTGTTCCACAATTAATTCCAGCTGGATTGCTAGTTACTAAACCATCACCAGTTTTAAGTATATGTAATTGTAGTGGTTTGCCTTTTATAAAAATAGCTGTACATTGTTTATCAGTATTTAAAGTAACTTTACCTGTAGTGTCACAGTCACCTTCCCACTTGTCAAATACCCAACCAAGTGTAGGTTCTGGAGTCAAAGTAAGTTTAGCGTTACCATCGATAGTTTTAGTACAGTTTTGACTGCAATTAATATTGTTTGCTTCATTTATTACAGTACCTTTGCCAATTATTTTTATATTTAAATCATTTGGTAACAAGGCAAAATGAACTGTGCACATAGTACTTTTTATTAAGAATAGCTCTCCATCATTACAATCTAAAACTCCACTCCAGTATCTGAATTCTGAATCTTTATCAGCTATATAACTCAAAACAACTTTAGTAGCAGTATCAAAAGTAGCTCTGCAAGTTTCTTCATCCTGACTATTACAATTAATTCCACTAGGACTACTTTTTATAGTTCCGCTACCAAAACCAGAAAACTGTATAGTTAAGTTTACCGATTGATATGTATTGTTAGTAGTATTATTGTTAGTAGTTTTTTTGGTAAAAGTTGCAGTACAAGTTATATCTGCTGTTATGGTAAATGAACTGGAACAACCACTTGACCAACCATTAAATGTAGAATCTGAATTTGCAGTTGCAGTCAAAGTTACCATACTATTTTCTTCATAACTACCAGCTCCAGAAACTGTTCCACTACCAGTACCAGATTTTGCGGTAGTAACGGTGAAGCTAGTTGAGCAAGAATTAGTTGTATCACTTACCGTATTAGTGTAAGCAGAATTACCACCGGTAGTATTATAAGCACGCACCCGGTAATAATAAGTTG
>DRQV01000028.1 GCA_011371325.1 Thioploca sp. | reverse complement strand
CAAAATATTCCTGTAAAAACTGTAAAATTTTTATAATTGGTGATGAATTGGCAAGTATCCAAATTTTGGTAAGTTATTTGGAAAAAAATTATCTAACTGATATTGCAATAAATGATGTTAAATTTTTGGAAAATAATTCTTGCCAACCGGATTTAGTTTTGCTAGACATGTTGGAAACCGGATTAATTGAAAATTGTCATAAAATAAGACAGCATTTTACGGCTAATGAATTGCCAATCATAACTTTAACTACTGAAAATGATACTACTACCTTAAATCAAGTTTTTGATGCTGGAGCTAATGACTATTTAGTAAAACCAATTTCTAAATATGAATTAGTTGCAAGAATTGGAGTTCAATTAAATTTATCTAAACAATTTAGATCATTAAATAGATTTGTATCTCCGCAAATCTTATCTTTGCTCAATAAAAAAGATTTTACTGAGGTATATTTAGGTGATCAAATTTGTGCAGAAATGTCAATTTTAAGTAGTAGAATTAAAGATTTTGATAGTTTATCCCAAGATATGACAGCTCAAAACAATTTAAAATTTATCAACTCTTATCTTAAACGTATGAATCCAATTATAAATAAATATGGAGGTTTTTTAAATAAATATATTGGCAATATGTTGGTAACTTTATTTAATAATAATGCTGATATAGCTATTGAAGCTGGATTAAATATGTTACAAGAGTTAAAGCAATATAATAAACATCGGGTCAGGGTTGGTTATGCTCCTATCCAAATAAGCATCGCTATTGATACCGGTGATTTTACATTAGGAGTGGTTGGTAAACCGCAGCAAATGGATTTAACAGTAGTTAGTGAAATAGTTAATTTAACTTCTCAAATCATTGATTTAGCTGATGTTTATGGGGTATCATTATTAATTACTCAAAATACTTATACCAAATTACAAGACCCAAATAAATATTGTTTACGGATGATTGATGGGATATCCTGCCAAGATAATTATGAATTATCTAATATTTATGAGGTATTTGATGCGGATAATCCAGAAAATAAACAGGGAAAATTAGTAACTAAAGATATATTTGCAAATGCTGTATTTTTATATGAACAAAATGAATACACTCAAGCCAAAAAACTATTTGATGAATGTTTAATAAAAAATCCGCTTGACACAGTTGCAAATTCTTACATTAAACGTTGGAAAATTATGCAATGTTCTTAAGTAAAAATTGCGAGTATTAATATAATTTTTCTAAGAAAAGTTGGCTAAATACTACCTCTACGTGCTAATTTAGTAGCAAGAGGTGTGCCTTTTATAACTGTCAGTTAAATATATTCTACTGAAGATATATTTAAGGGAAGGAATAATTAGGTGAGAACTTTGCCCAGAAGTGGAATCGAACCACTGACACAAGGATTTTCAGTCCTTTGCTCTACCAACTGAGCTATCTGGGCTAACCTGATCATTCTAAGATACAATTAGAGTAATGTCAAGTATTGAACTAAAAAAATTATGTATAATACTTATGGTTCGCTTTATAACTTGAACTTGCAAAATTAATCCTTAGTAAATTTAAGTTTAAATTAACTGTTAAAATTTATAGAAGAATAAAATGGATACAATTATTGATATAAAAAATTTAGCTAAACAATTTGACTCATTGATTGCAGTTGATAATATATCATTTCAAGTAAAAAAAGGAGAAGTACTAGGTTTTTTAGGGCCAAATGGAGCTGGAAAATCTACTACTATGAAAATGATTACTGGTTTTTTATCTCCTACCAGTGGTACAGTTACCATTGATGGTTTTGATATTGTACAAAATCCGCTTGTAGTCAAACAAAAGATTGGTTATCTACCAGAAGGAGCCCCAGCTTATCCAGATATGACTCCAGCTAGTTTTTTGGATTTCATTGCTCAAATACGAGGGTTAAATGGTAAAGAAAAGAGCCATCGAATTGCTGATACTATAACTAGAGTTAATTTAGAAACAGTTTTATATCAGCCGATTGAAACTCTCTCTAAGGGTTTTAAACGTAGAGTTGGATTAGCGCAAGCTATTTTGCATGACCCAGAAGTATTGATTTTAGATGAACCCACTGATGGACTCGATCCAAATCAAAAATTTGAAGTTCGTAATTTGATTAAAAATATGGCTCAGGAAAAGGTTATAATTTTATCTACCCATATTTTAGAAGAAGTTCATGCAGTTTGTAATCGAGCTATTATAATTGCCGATGGTAAAATTTTAGCTGATGGAACTCCTGCTGAATTGGAAGAAAAATCTAAATATCATAATGCTGTTACTATTTCAATGCAAGCTGAGGCAAATCAAGCTGATAGCATTCGTCAAGCTTTATTGAAATTGCCAAATGTACATAAATTAGATACTTTAATTGAAACTAGTTCTTTTTTAAGTTATCAAGTATTTCCGAAAAAGAACCAATCTATAGTTGCTGAAATCAGTCAACAAGCTAGGAAAAAACAGTGGAAGGTAGAAGAATTACATGTTGAAAGAGGAAGATTGGATGAAGTATTTCGTTCTGTAACTACTGGAGTAGCGTAAAATTTTTGAATAAAGTAGTGATAGATGTTTTAATATTTAAAGCGATCATCACTACTTCCCAGCAGAACAACTAAATGATTTAGAAAGAATTCTGTATAATATCAGTATAAAATTATCTTGGGAGTTCTGAGCTACCAGTTAAATATTGATCTACAGCTCTAGCAGCCTGACGACCTTCTCTAATCGCATGTACTACTAAAGATTGACCACGTCGCATATCTCCAGCAGCAAATACTTTATCAATTGAAGTTTGGTAATTATCCATATTAGCTTTAACATTACCACGTTCATCTAAATCTACACCTAATTCTTCCAGCATACCAATATGAACTGGATGTAAAAATCCCATTGCTAACAATACCAAATCAGCTTTTAATTCAAATTCACTACCAGGTATTTCTGACATTTGCCAACGACCATTATCATCTTGTTGCCATTTAACCCGAACTAAATGTATCTTATTAATTTGGCCATTTTCACCAGTAAAAGATTTAGTAGCCACACTCCATTCTCTTTGACAACCCTCCTCATGAGAAGAAGATGTACGAAGTTTTTGTGGCCAATTTGGCCAAGTTAAAGCTTTATTTTCTTTCTCTGGTGGTTTTGGCAATAATTCTAACTGTACCACTGAAATAGCACTTTGACGGATAGAAGTACCGACACAATCAGAGCCAGTATCACCACCACCAATAACTATTACATTTTTACCAGTAGCTGAAATAACTGTTTCACTTTCAATCTCATCACCAAATATTTTTTTTGTCTGTTGAGATAAAAAATCCATTGCAAAGTGAACACCTTTTAACTCCCGACCTGGCGTAGTATCTAAATCACGGGGTTTTTCTGAACCACCAGTTAAAACTACAGCATCAAATTGTTCTATCAATTGTTTGGCTGGAATATCAATTCCAATATTGCTATTTGGTTTGAAAATTATTCCTTCAGCTTGTAACTGTGTCATCCTACGGTCAATAACCTGTTTTTCCATTTTAAAATTAGGAATGCCATACCGTAATAAACCACCAATTCGATCATTTTTTTCATATACAATAACCTCATGACCAGCACGGGATAACTGTTGAGCACAAGCCAATCCAGCCGGACCAGAACCAACTATAGCAATTTGTTTTTCAGTGCGATGTTCTGGGATTTGAGGCTTGATCCAACCTTCTTTCCAACCCTTATCAACAATAGCACATTCGATAGTTTTAATTGTAACTGGACTATCATTTAAATTAAGAGTACAGGAAGCTTCACAAGGTGCTGGACAAATACGACCGGTAAATTCTGGAAAATTATTGGTACTATGTAGAATTTCTAAAGCTTCACGCCATTGATGTTGATATACTAGATCATTCCATTCTGGAATAATATTATTAACTGGACAACCATTATGACAATAAGGAACACCACAATCCATACACCTTGCACCTTGTTGACTTAATTCAGTATCTGTCAATGGTATGGTAAATTCTTGATAATGTTGAGTACGTTCAAAAACCGATGAGTATTTACGATCTTGGCGATCTATTTCCATGAATCCGGTAATTTTGCCCATATATTAGCTTCCTATATTTGATTGTAAAATTAATATCAACATAGTTACTAGTCATTTTATAGCCATATATTTGGTAAGCTAAGTGAAAATACTAGTTTATAATTGATTATGTTTATTTATATCATTTTAACATGTTTGAGAATGATTCATATAAAAAATGATGGTTATAATAACAACCAAATATTATTGACATTATTACTAATGTTATTATCATGATGTATTCCTTTCGCTTTACATGGATATTTTCGCTAAAATTAGCTACATAAACAGTTGTTATAATTAAAGCATTTTATATAAAACTAAACAGAATTATCAAAGAATCTTTCTGGTTGAAACATTTATTTACAAACCTTCTATCTGTTCTATAGACAAACCTGTTACTTCCATAATCGTTTCTATACTAACCTTAGCCTGTTTCATATTTTTAGCCATCAATAAAACTCCCTCCTTTCTTCCTTTCTCTAAACCCTTTTCCATACCTTTCTCTAAACCCTTTTCCATACCTTTCTCTAAACCCTTTTCCATACCTTTCTCCAAACCCTCATTCCTAGCTTTTTGAGCTTGTTCCCACACATACTCTTCATCAGAATATTCATTCTTCATTCTGGCATACTCTCCAGGAGTTAT
>DRQV01000027.1 GCA_011371325.1 Thioploca sp. | reverse complement strand
TTATTACAAAAACAAAAGATAATTCTATTGATACAAATGAAGTTATTACTCCTGTAACTAACATACTACCAATATATAATTCATCACCTACCAAACCATGCCCGGAAAGTAATAAAATTTACACCTATTGTACTTTCCAAAATAGAGAAATTGATAATATATTTATTGCCAAAAATGCCAGTGTATCTAACGGTATCCTAACTGGCCAAATGGAAAATCATGGTTGGGCTTCTAATTTGACCATTGAAATCGAAGCAATAGTAACTGGTCTAAATTCAGACAATGATGAAATTGAAGGTGTGTTAACCGGCACAATTACCAACAATGGGACGATTGAAAACATAGCTTTTCATGGTGCTTCTATTTCAGGTGGTAATTTAGGAGGGATAATTTTTAATAACAGTAAGATTGATGGAATCTGCGATGTAAATTTATTATCAAACACTCTTATTATTGGAGGTACTTTATGTGGGGAAATTACAGGTAATCCTGAATATCCAGCCATGTTAGAAACTTTAACTATTAAAAAAGGTAGTTATCTCAAAAATCTTATCATCTCTAATGATGTTATATTTGAGGATAGAGTAACTATTGGAGAAAATGTTATTTTTCTTCCTTAATTTTAAATGAGTATAATTAAGATTTTACTAATCCTTCCTAGGTAATCCAGAACAGCGACATATAAGAAATACGCTTGTTCTGAACTACCTAAGTTTATTGTTTGATAAACATATAAAATGCAATAAAAAAGTGGTTTCAATCAAAGAAATCCAGTGAAAAACTTCATTCGTGCTTTTTCTATCGCTTATCGTTTTGCTTCTCCAGTTCTAAAAATCCCCCAATACCACTATTATTCTATTATCTTCACAGTTTTCAATTTCTTGAATAGCTAAATAACAATGTTTCTTATATAATTGTTTAAAATTGGTTATTTAACGTCCGATATTTTAAACATACACTTAGTTGAAAATATATGTAGGAACTTTATGTTGTTGGACAGTTGGTTTTTGGAATCCTTGTGATAAATGTTATCATTAGTACATATTTAAATGTTGTTTTACTTGGAACTAATATTTTAATGGATAAAATCATCTTATTTACCAAAAATATTTTTGACCCTAATTTTGAACATCAAAACACTTCTCTAACCCATATAAAGCTAATTATTAAAGATATTTTATGATTACAAATCTGATTATAAAAATGAATGATTTTACTTTAAAAATACCTCAAGATTCATTTCGTAATTTAGCCATCGGCTGGTTTTTTCTTGCAGTTGGTTCGTTAATAATCGGTGGATTATTGACCATTTTAATAGTATTATCCAGAACTCCACTATTTCAAGATATTATACCTTGGTTAGATTTTTTTCATACAGCCTTAGTAGTTCATGTTGATCTAACAGTACTAGTATGGTTTTTGGCATTCGCAGGAGTATTATGGAGTTTAATTACAACTCGTTGTTTATTTTGTGGTAAAATAGCACTTATATTAGCAGTAATTGGTACTATAATCATTAGTTTAGCACCATTTTTAGGTGATGGCCATCCACTAATGAATAATTATGTACCTGTATTACAAATGCCGATTTTTTTTATTGGATTGGGAATATTCGCTTTAGGTTTCAGTATATTGGTTATATATAGTCTTGGTTCTTATATTACTTCCAATAATCCTAAAACAGTTCTCGAATTTGGATTATTCACCGCATTAGTGACCGCATTAATAGCTCTGATTGCAATTATCTGGTCTTATCTGGGCATTCCAAAAGAAATTGAAACAGGTCAATATTATTATGAATTATTATTTTGGGGTGGTGGTCATGTCTTACAATTTACTCATACACAATTAATGTTAGTGGTATGGTTATGGTTGGCAACAGTATCAGGAGTAATGTTATCTCTTACACCACGAATAACAATTATCCTACTTTTTTTAGGCATGCTTCCCACTTTATTTACACCATTAATTTATATTTTATATAATGTAAATTCCCCGGATAATTTGAGTATCTTTACCGATATGATGAAATATGGTGGTGGATTAGCAACTTTACCATTAGGTTTAATAATTACTTTGGGTATTTTTAAACCAACTGTGCCATTGAATAAACCAGAACGTTCTGCATTAATATTTTCCATATTATTATTTGCAGTAGGAGGCATAATTGGTTTTTTAATTCATGGTAGTAATGTTACCATTCCAGCTCATTACCATGGTTCGATTGTTGCAGTGACTATTGCTTTCATGGGAATTACATATCATCTAATGCCAAAATTCGGATTTAGAGAAATTACTAGTAAATGGGCTGTTTGGCAACCAGCTATCTATGGTATTGGGCAATTAATGCATGTATTAGGATTAGCATGGTCAGGTGGTTATGGAGTACAACGTAAAACAGCTGGTGCCGCTCAAGGGTTAGATAGTATTCAACAAGTTGCAGGCATGGGTTTAATGGGAATTGGTGGAATGATTTCCATTATAGGAGGTATTATATTTATAGTAATAGTATTGCAGGCAATGCGAAAAAAAACTATTTGAAAATATAACATCTAAGATTATGTTAAACTTGTATTGAAACAAAGTATTTGACATCATCATAATTATAAATATTTTATAAAACTATAATCTATTGTTAAGATAACAAAGAGTAAAAAAATGAGCGATTCTCGCATCCCACGTCATATTGCTATCATAATGGATGGCAATGGTCGTTGGGCCAAAAAAAAATCTTTGCCACGTTTTGCTGGCCATAAAGCTGGAGTAGAAACAGTACGACGTGTGGTTAAATTATGTGTTGAACATAAAATTGAAATATTAACTTTATTTGCTTTTAGTAGCGAAAACTGGCGGCGACCACAACAAGAAGTTAGTTTATTAATACAATTATTAACTATAGCATTAGAAAAAGAGGTAAAAAAATTACATAAAAATAATATTAAATTACAAATTATCGGAGCTCTAGAGCCATTTCCTAAAAAACTACGCCAATTAGTTGTAAAAGCAGAAAAACTTACCGAACAAAATACCGCTTTAACTGTAGTTGTTTCTGTAAATTATGGTGGTCGTTGGGATATTGTTGAGGCTGCAAAAAAATTAGCCAGCCAAGTCGAACTCGGTAAATTAAAAGCTCAAGATATAGATGCAGAAATGTTTGAAAGTAATATATGTTTGGGTGATTTACCAATGCCAGATTTATTTATTCGGACTGGTGGCGAAAAACGAGTTAGTAATTTTTTATTATGGCAGTTAGCTTACGCAGAAATGTACTTTACCGATACTTCTTGGCCAGATTTTAATAAAACTGAGTTTCTAACCGCTTTGGAGTCATTTGCTACTCGTCAACGTCGATTTGGACGTACCAGTGAACAGGTTGAAAAATGCTCAAACAACGCTTAATTACTGCTATTATTTTAATCCCTATTATAATTTGGATATTATTAACTACATCAACCCAAGTATTAGCTGGAATTATAAGTATTTTTGTATTAATAAGTGCATGGGAATGGGCTGCTTTATGTGGTTGGCGAACTAAATTAGCCCGAAATCTTTATGTTATTTTGGTTGGTATATTACTATTAACTAGTTATTGGTTTTGGCAATACGCAATTTATACTTTATTCATAGCTACTATCTGGTGGTTAATAGCTTTATATCTAACTTGGCAATATCAACAAGGACAGGATTTATTACCAACTAGTCCTTTAATTAAAGCATTATTAGGTTTAGTAATTTTAATCCCTGCTTGGATAGCTTTATTATTATTAAGAGAAGAGCATGGTGGTCAATCAGTATTATTTCTATTTGTATTGATTTGGGCAGCTGATAGTGGAGCTTATTTTGCCGGAAAACGTTGGGGAAAAACGAAACTGGCTAATAAAGTTAGCCCCGGAAAAACTTTAGAAGGAGTTGCCGGAGCATTATTGATGGGAACAGTTGTAGCAATTGGTTATACCATATTACAAGCTACATCATTAAATTTCATTTTATTATGTTTAGTAATAATCCCAATATCAATTTTAGGTGATTTACTAGAAAGCATGTTCAAACGACAAATGAACATTAAAGATAGTGGAAATATATTACCTGGACATGGGGGAATGCTGGATCGAATTGACAGTTTAACTTCAGCCGCTCCTATCTTTGTTGGTGGACTTATATTATTTCATTTTTTAGGCTAAAATATTTGATAATTTAGTTTTAATTGGGTCAATAGTTCAATGTCATCAAATAGTAACGCCCCTATATATAATTTATAGGGGTAAATATAATCCCTTGACCCTATAATTTCCTCTTTATATGAAAATTTTACAACTTGAATTAATAGCTTTCGGACTATTTACTGATAAAATTTTAGATTTTTCCACTGGTAATTTCCACTTACTTTATGGGCCTAATGAAGCTGGTAAAAGTAGTATGCACCGTGCTTTAACTTATTTATTTTTTGGAATCCCCGAACGTACAACTGATGCTTATTTACATAGTAATGATAAATTACGCATTGGAGCAAAATTACTAAAAAGTGATGGTAAAGTGTTAACTTGTTATCGGCGTAAAGGTCGTAAAAATACTCTATTAGATATTAATAATAAACCCTTAAATGAAGATAATTTACAATCCTTTTTAAATAAAATAAATGAAACTCAATTCACTGCCTTATCATGTTTTAATCATGATAGATTACGACAAGGTGGTGAAGCATTATTAGAAGGTGGAGGAGAAGTTGGGGAAAGTTTATTTGAAGCAGCTACTGGTGGTTTGAATATTCACGATATATTAGCAAAATTAGAGAAAGAAAAAGAAGAATTGTTTAAACCTCGTGGTAGTAAGCCATTATTAAATAAGAATATTCGGATATATAAAGAAGCTTGTAAATTAATTCAGGATAACTCTTTATCAGCTAATAAATGGGCTGAACAAGCCAAAAAATTAGATGATGCAAAATTACAACATACTGAATTAACGAATGATTTGCAAACTATACGAGCAGAATATCATCGTTTAGAACGTATTCAGCGAACTCGGCCTTTACTACAATATCGCCAAGAACTTAAAATAAAATTAGCTGATTTAAAACAAGTTGTTATCTTGCCAGAAGATTCTGCAACTAAACGTCTTCAAGCTCAATTAGTTTTACGCACTGCAACCTCTCAAGAAGAACAAGCTCGTAAAGATATAAATATTCTACAAAAACAAATAGATGAAATTAATATTTTACAAACTTTATTAACTCACAAAGCTACTATCGATGATTTACGAGGACGGCTTGGTAGTCATCAAAAGGCTTCTCGTGATTTGCCAGGAGTTCGTACAGAAATGCGAACCGTAGAAGCTGATGCTCGTAGTTTGTTACAAAAAATTTATCCACAATTAGAGCTGCAAGATTTTACTGAAAAATTACAAGTAACTAATCGTCAACGAGATTTAATTAAAAAATTAGCTGTGCAAGCTCCAACTTTGCGAGAGAAACAACGTAATATTGAAGAACGTTTAGAAGAATTAGCAATTGACTTACAACAAATTACCTTGGCAAAACCACCAGTAATTCCTGATTTAACTATATTAAAAGTAGCGTTGAATCAAGCAATTAAATATGTTGATTTGGAGGAAACTCAACAACAAGATGAACAGGAAATTAAATTATTAACTAAAAATATTCAACTCGGTTTGCAACAAATAAGTTGGAATAATAGCATAGAAAGTTTAGAGCAAATAGCATTGCCAAAAATAGAACGAATTGAGCATTTTGAACGACAATTTAATGAACTTAATAATGATTTACAAAGAATTAAAGAGCATTTATTAGAAGCTCGCAAGAAAAATGAAGAATCAACCCAGAAAATAAACGCATTATCTTGGAATGGAGAAATTCCTACAGAAAAATCTTTAATAAAGGCTAGAAAAGATCGGCAAAAACTTTGGCAAAAAATTAAGCAAGAAAATACTAAAGATAATAATTTATCTCTATTTTCCGATATTCCACCGCCATATCCATTTCAGGATAAGGTTAATGTAAAACCCTCCGTCGATAATGAAGTTTTTAAATTATTTGAAGAATCCTTATTTTATACCGATAATTTATCTGACCAGTTACGACGTGATGCGAAAAGAGTTGCTGAATATGGGATTCAACTAACAATTCAAGCCAATTCTAAACGTGAGCAAGAAATTCAAACTAAAAAATGGCATACTGTGGAAAATCGAATAGCTCAATTACAGGTTGAATGGGAAAACAGTTGGAATGAAACTGGAGTAAAACCTTGGAATGCCAGCGAAATGCGATCTTGGTTACATGATGCACTTGAATTGCGTCGACAGGCTGCTAAATTGCGGGAACGCAAGCAGAAATTACAAGAACGTCAGCAGTTACTTACTATATTATGCCAAAACCTGATCGAAGCCTTATCAGAAAATACTAAAATTCAAGCTAATCCTTCTTTGCAATATTTGATTACTAAAGCTGAGGATTATATTATTAAAATAACTACTTTACAACGCAATC
>DRQV01000026.1 GCA_011371325.1 Thioploca sp. | reverse complement strand
TTAGGTGATACGGATTCATCATCAGAAGAACTATCGTTAGATGATGATGAGCTTTCCTTAGATGATTTAGGTGATACGGATTCATCATCAGAAGAACTATCGTTAGATGATGATCTTTCTTTGGGTGATGATGATGACTTAGATTCCTTACTTAATCAATTGGATACTGGGGAAATGCCCGATGAAATAGATATTAATGAAGAAAATTCTGGGGATGAGATAAGTAGCCAGTTTGATTTAGCTCAAATGTTTATTGATATGGATGATAATGATACTGCTCATGGTATCCTTGATGAAATCATCCAAAAAGGTAATGAAGAACAGAAACAAAAAGCTCAATCTATGATAGCAAATATTTAATAAATTGCATCCTGCCATACGTCTTATCTGCTTCTTGTTATTAGTTGTCGGATTAGTGATGACTAATAACATATCATTTATAATTTTTATAATCTTATTGTTTATTATTTATAAATGTCCAATCTCTCCAATTATAATTATTTTAATACGCTTGCGTTGGTTATTTTTATCAATTTTAATCTTAAACTTATTTTTTAGTTCAGATATATTTAATATTTTAAATTTATTTATAGTAATTGAAAAAGTAATAATATTAATCTCGATAATATTAGCAGCTAACTTATTTTTAACAATAACTACCACCCAAGAAATTATTGCATCATTACAATGGTGGTTTTTGCCATTAACCAAGTTAGGTTTTCCAACTGAAAGATTAGCTGTACGCATTGCTTTAGTATTGGATACTGTTCAAATAGTACAGAACTTTTATACTGATATAAATTCAGATACTAATAATAAGCCAACAGAATTATTTGCAAAAGTATTGACATGTGCAAATACAATTCCATTATATTTTTTAGAAATTCCAGAGTTGTCAAAACCACCATGGTGGCAATGGATTTACCCATTAATTATACTAATTTTAATTTTAAATGACTATTTATAATAATTCTACTTATAATCATAAAAATCCAGCACAAATAGGGGTTTTATTAGTGAATCTAGGTACTCCTGATGCACCAACTACATCAGCATTACGAAATTATTTAGGAGAATTTTTGGCTGATCCTAGAATAACTGAAATGCCACGTTGGTTATGGAGATTAATTTTACATGGGGTTATTTTACGCATTCGGCCTAGTCGTTCGGCAAAAAAATATCAACAAATTTGGACTGAAGCAGGTTCGCCATTATTAGAAATTAGTAAAATACAATTACATAAACTTCAACAGGTAACAGATTTTAATAGACCGATTACAATTGCGCTAGGTATGCGTTATGGAAATCCTTCAATTGCAGCAGGTTTAGAGCAATTACGACAAGCTAACGCAAGATATATTTTGATATTACCATTATATCCTCAATATTCATCTACTTCTACTGGTTCAGTTTTTGATGCAGTTAATAAAGTTTTTAAAACTTGGCGTTGGTTACCAGATGTAAGATTTATTTCTCATTACCATGATCATCCAGTTTATATTAACGCTTTAACTACTCAAATAAAGCGATATTGGGCTGAACATGGTACACCAGATAAATTATTATTTTCTTTTCATGGTATTCCTAAGAGATTTTTTTTAAATGGTGATCCTTACTACTGTGAATGTCAAAAAACCGCTAGATTAGTAGCAGAACAAATTGATGTGCCATCACAAGTGGTATTTCAATCTAGATTTGGCAAAGAAGAGTGGCTTAAACCTTATACTGATAAAACATTAATTGAACTTGGCAAAGAAGGATTAAAAAGAGTAGATATTATATGCCCTGGTTTTGCAACGGATTGTGTAGAAACTTTGGAAGAGATTGACCATGAAAATCGTCAATTTTTTTTACAGGCTGGGGGGAAAGAATTCCATTATATTCCAGCGTTAAATTCTAGTATTGAACATATTCAATTATTATCACAATTAATCATTCAACATACTCAGGGCTGGAATCCAGAATCTGATAATAAACAATTTACAATATTTACTGAGCATAAAAAAACCTCGCAAATTTAATTACGAGGCTTTTAGATTGAAATTCATTCAAAACTTTAAATAACTTAGAATGATTGTTTAATACCCATTACAGCAATGTTTTCGTCACGGTAGTCATTATCACTATCAGTTTGACGATAGCCTAAGTATACTTGGGAACGTTTGCTGAAGTTATATTTAACACCAACAGCCCAGCTTAAAGCATCTTCGTCTAAAGAATCACCGTTGACATCTCTCATTCTATTTTTGTCATCTATATCAGAACTATAAGCACCAACCCATGCGGCAATAACCATGTTATTCATGCCAGCTTCAATAGAACCAAGGATGTAGTTACCACCATCGCTATTGTTATCAAAATGACCCATTTCCGCATCTTCATATTGAAGACCAACTTTCAAAGTATTGCCAAGTTTAAATTGACCACCAACTTTCCAGTTGCCAAGACCCTCATCTGCATTCCTAGCATCTCTTCTAGCTTTTGCTTCTTCCTCAGTAAGATCATTAGTAATTTCGTCTACGGAATCTTTAATATCATCAATAGCATCATCAAATGTATCTTTTATGTCTAAGTCAGTATAAGAAGCACTGGCCCACATTGCAAAACTAGGAGCTTCATATCTAAGTTCAAGCATTCCTGCTCCATTCATAGGGGCAGCATCGTCAATTATACCTTGAATTTTAAATACAAAACCACTAAAGTTAACTCCTAATTCAAGAGTACCATCAACGAAACCTTCATTGGTTAAACCATTAGCATTAGAAACTGCCGCACTAGTATTAACTAAAAATTTTTGTTTACTGGCATCCCAATTTACACTGTGATAACGATTACCACTCATGCCACCAGCTGTACCACTAGCTTGCAAGGAAGTATATGACCATGGATCGATAAGAGTACGAGATGATTTATAAGCACCTGTCAAAGTACCATAACGGAAATAAAGAGCAGAGCCTTTTAAACCAACCCAAACTGGTTTTTTACCAGTTAACCCCTGATTTTTAGAAGTATTGAAACCAACTTGATACTGTCCATTAGCAGTAATACCGCTGTTACCCAATTTTTCGTTAAACTGAAGTAATATATTGCTCATGCCATAATTAGTTATAGCACCACCTTCATCATAGGTACGAGTTTGGCGACTCATATCATCAGTTGTTTGTGTACCATTAGTGCGATAAGCATTAGTTTCATCACCACCAGCAACTTCCCAACTACCGATTTCTGCTTGAATTATACCTGATAATGTAACGTCAGCTTGAGCTGCCATAGGGACTACTAGAGCAGTAGCAACTGCTAATGTAAGCATTTTCCGATTCATTATAAAAAATCTCCGATTTTATTTAATACTGTATCAATTACTTAAAAATAAAGCTATCTATGCCAATAAAGCTATCTATGCCCAAAAAATTATGAGTTAGATGTAGTTCTTAATATTTGGTCTATAGCAAGTAAAATTGAAGTCTTAGACTTCTTTATTACCTTAATATATAATCGTTGTTTTGAACTTAAGTTATTGTTCAATATGTTTAGACACTCTAACTTAAAAAAAATAAAAATGCAACACTTTGTCGAAAAAAAACAACAAATATTTTTTTTTGTGGTAAAAATAGTACAGTTTATTCTAATTATACAATTAGAATTATTGTTTACGTTGCCATTGTTCTTTAGAATCTTGATACCACCAACCAGATTCGGCAAGTTCTATCCAACGACTAATAAAAATGGCCTTAATATCCGACTCCCATTCTGGATGCTTATTTTCCAAGGCAATTTCTTTATATAAATTTAACCGTTCTTGGTTTTCCTCTTCTATCCAACGTTTTATTTTAGGGAGATTTTTTAACGGTATTTTATCAGGATTGCGTAAAGTAACTAAACCATCATTAGTTATACCTATTGCACCAATTTCATATCCTCTTTTTAATTTTTGATGTCTTTTAGCCATATTATCTTGTAATATTTGAATATTTGGGCTGGATATATCTATATTTATCTCAGCATAAGCAGATGAGATAAATATATTGGCCAATTTTATGGGCCAAGGTAAACTACTGTTAGGTGAATCTGTTCCCCAAATATTTTCTTCAGAAGAATCTTTTGGTTTAATTTCTTCATTTAAAACTTTGGGAATAGATTTTTGATAAACTTGACCAACAAATTTATCAGCAGCTTTCTCAGCGGCTGCAACTGGAAAATAAACATTAACTGTAACGCAAGCAACGGCTAGCAAAGATAATATAGAAATTATATAAATTTTTGTAAACATCTAACCATTATCCATTATAGATCGAGCAATTTTTAGGATTTTTATTTAACCGATTTTTCATCTTCATAACCAGTTATCATAGCCCTAACATAACCGAAAGGTTTTTCACTTGTGGTTATCGCAAGATAAAGATGGGCAACTAAAAATGTTAACAAGGCAAATGCCGCTACGGTATGTATTAGAGCCACTGGCATAAAGCTTACTATTTCCAATCCCCAGACTTCTCGAATCGTATAAAATAAATACAAGTAACCACCAGAAATCCAAATCATTGGAGAAATTATTACATGTAGTGATAAATAAGCCATGCGTTGTAAAGGATTATGTTTTTTTAAAGTAGTTTTTTGGAATGGATGTTCAGCACCTAAAAAAATCCCAATAATATAATAACGCATCATACCAATTATTTGAGTTAAACCTGAAGGAATATATTGCTTCCATTCTCCGGTAACTAAATGCCAAAAAATTGCGAATATCCACAGTCCAATCAAACTCCAGGCTAAAATAATATGGGCATTAATTGCAGTTTCAAAACCTAGCCAATTAACTGTACCATGAATTTCAAAACCAGTGATCAACATAGCAATCATTAAACCAGCTTGTAGCCAATGCCAAAAGCGTTCAAAACCTTTATACATCATAACTTGTGCCATTATTTGCTCCTTTTTCTATTGAAAATGATACGTCCCAATCCATGCAATAAAACTCCAACTAATGTAGCTAATACCATTAACCAACCTATTTTATCTAACCAAACATTGCTATCTCGTCCTGGCATATAAAAATCAGTAAGACTTTCCAATCGACCTGCTTTACTATGGCAATCATCACAACCTAAAGCATCTTCTTTGGGAGCAATCATATGTGATAAAGGCCAATACATCAGAGTATTATCAATAAAACCATATTCGCCACTATACTCAGCACCAATAGAATCCATTGCTGTTTTAATAGCATTATTCCAATCGAAAGATTGTAAATAAGCTGCTGTATCTTTACCAAATACATGAGTGGTAACTAGAGTATTATTTTTTGTATCATAGGGTTGCCTACCGTGCATAACTTTAAATGGCCAAATCCTGGCATTAGGATCAGTATAACTTCCAGAAAAATGATTGATTTTTACTGGTTTAGTTGGATCAATTTTTTCATCCAATAGAGTAAATTGAATATTACCCGAGTACCAAGCATATTCAGGAGTAAGCTCTTCATCCCATTCAAATTCGCCCATTGGAGAATTAATACTAGATTTTGACCAATCCCAACTAGTTTTAGTCATCACTTCACCTCTTGCATATGCAGGAATATGGCAAGTTTGACAAGCTATCCTATCAGTATGGTCATTGATTTTATTATTTATGGTACGAATATGTGGCCGCATACCATGACAAGATTCACAAGTAGCCCGACTATTATCATCTCGGCCAGGAATATCAATCCCATGCGTATCTTTAGCAACTAAGTTATAGCGACTTCCTTTAACATCATGATTGTCAGTAGTATGGCAAGTGGCACAATTAAAATTTAAACCATCTATATCCATGTGAACGTCTAAATCTTTATCTGGTTCAGTAAGAGAAGAATCTAAATCGCCATGTTTAACTCCATCTCCACCACCACCATAAAAATGACAAGCACCACAGGTTTTACGGCTGGTTTTTCCAACATTTTGAGCTACATAATTTAAATCTGGGGCTTTAAATAGTATTCCATTATAGGATTTATCTTCGTAAGCTGGATGGCCGGCATCATTAGGAAATTTTTCGTAAGTTCCAGTAGTATCATGGCAAACTAAGCAATCTACATTTTCTTCTTTGGTAAAGTCAAAACTATCATCTTCCCAGCCATAACCAACATGGCAACTAGTACAATGAGCATAATTGCTAACAATAGAACCGCAGAAACTATTGATAACATTTTTTTTACCTAATAGTTGATTGGTTTCCGGATGAGTGAATTGCCATTGCCAGTGTATAGTTGTATGAACTTGTTTGGCAGCTTCCGTATGGCAGGTAAGGCAAGCTTTAGTTACTGCAGGACCAGTTGCTAATGATTCTTGTAATATTTCAAACTTACTATGATCAGCAGTTGAATTTGTATCACTGGAATATACAGTTGTTACATAGCAAATAATAAATAACGTTAAAAATGAATTAGTTAGTAGTTTTTTCATAAAAATTTGAAATTAAATTGTAAACAGATGTAAACAAAGTTTGATTGGATATATTACTTAACAAAAAGGCATTTTTCAGACATAATTGGTTTACAATATTAGGGTATTATTATACACAAAGAGAGATAAGAATTTTATCTAAAAATACAACTAACTTTATATAGGTGATTAAAATGTTAACTAATCTTTTTATCGGAATGACAGCTTTTGTTTTAATGGGGATTCCTATTTTAGTTGTAATCGCATTCTTCTACGGAATAATGAAAGCTGGGTTTGAAACAAAGCATAAGCTCTCGTAAGAACTTGTCTATAATATATCATATTCCCAATAATGCAATATGAATATATTAAGTTGAGAATTAAAAATAGAGTTTTAATATAAAATTAATTTAGAAAATTAGGCTTTAGTTTTAGATTAACACAATGATTTTAAAAGATTTTAATTCTTAAAAATGTTAAATAAATTATAAAATTTTACCAAATTTGGTAAATAGGAGATTTTTAAAATGTTAAGTTATCTTTTTATTGGAATATTTGCTTTTGTCTTGATGGGTCTTCCCATTTTAACTTTGATTGCATTTATTTATGGAATGTTAAAAATCAATTTAGAGAATCAAGTTGCTACAAATAAAACTGTTGTAGTTAAACAAAAAACTAGCAAATTTTTGATACCAACAGTTATAAGATTAGCTCACTATGGATTTTAATAAAATTAGTCATAGAATGTGTTCCATATTAAGACCTTATAATTGGCACACATTCTAGCAAATTATTACCCACAACCTATCCTCATCTTATCATATATCATTAGATTGAAAGAGTGGTTAATTACTAATATTTTTGACTTTCATTAATAATATTAGTTATTCACAATTAAAAATTCTCTCAAATATCTATTATTCAAAAAAAGGCGACCAAGCTGGTTCTCTAATAGTATCTCCCATATTCACGGCAATATTTTGTTGAATCCTTCCATCTATTGAAGTTACTATTAATTTAGATGTAGTTGCGTAAATAATCATGTTTCCATTAGGAGCAAAACTAGGAGATTCATCTAAATTTGTTGTAGTAAGAACATTTAATTTACCAGTTAATAGTTCTAATACCGCAATTTTATAGCCCTTTCCATTACTATGTAGCAGAGCCAATTTTTTGCCATCTGGTGAAAAACGTGGACGAACATTATAATTACCAGTGAATGTTAGTCTTCTAGTATCATTGCCAGTAAGAGACATACGATAGATTTGTGGAGTTCCACTACGATCTGAAGTGAATACCAAATAATCTCCTTCTGGTGACCATTCTGGTTCGGTATCAATTACATGGTTATAAGTCAAACGAGTTAAATTTTTATCAGCTAAAGATAAGAGATAAATTTCTGGATTGCCATCTTTAGATAAAGTTAATGCTAAATTCCTTCCATCTGGTGACCAAGCTGGAGCGGCATTGATTCCTTTATGAGCTGAGATACGAGTTCGATGACCAGTACGAATATCTTGGATATAAACACTCATCCGTTTGGATTTTTTAACCCTACTATAAGTTACATATGCTAAATGTTTACCATTTGGCGACCAACTGGGAGATAAAATTGGTTCAGTCGATTTCAGCATTAGTTGAGGATTTTCTCCATCAGCATCTGCAATATATAATTGGTATTGTTTATCTTGCATAGTTACATAGACAATTTTGGTATTAAAAATACTCCGTTCACCGGTTAAGGCCGTATAAATTTTATCACTAATCTGATGAGCTACTTGACGTAAGGTCTGTAAATTAGCTTTATAACGAAAACTTATGATTATATTATGTGAAGCAATATCAATAAGTTCAAATTCTACCGTATAACCATCAAAATTTTTACCGATTCGTCCAACTACTAAATATGGTATTCCAGTATTTTGCCAACTAGTAAAATTCACCCGATTAATATAGATTGGAGTTTCTGGTAATAAATTGACTGGCATTATTGCAAAACGGCCACTACGGTATAAGTTATTGGAAATAACATCAGTTATATCTTCTGGTAAAGATTCTATCGTTTGAGCAAATGGAATAATCGCAATCGGTTGACCACCTTGTTCACTACCACCGGTTATATCAATGGTTAAAATTGCATAGATTGGAGGGGATAATAGCAGGATATTTAAGAGGATAAATGTACGAAATTTGCTCATATTTTTCTATTCCCACTCAATTGTAGCTGGTGGCTTACTAGAAATATCATAACTAACCCTAGAAATACCAACAACTTCATTGATAATTCGATTGGATACGGTTTCTAACAAAGAATAAGGTAAATGGGCCCAACGAGCAGTCATAAAATCAATAGTTTCCACCGCTCTCAATGCAACTACATAATCATAATGCCGAGCATCTCCCATAACTCCAACCGACTTCACGGGTAAAAAAATGGTAAATGCTTGACTTACCTTATCATACCAGCCTTGAATGCGTAGTTCCTCAATAAATATTGCATCAGCTTGCCGCAGAATATCAGCATAAGTTTTCTTCACTTCCCCTAAAATCCTCACTCCTAAACCAGGACCTGGGAATGGATGCCGATATACCATTTCTGTCGGCAAACCTAACTCAATTCCAATTTTACGTACTTCATCCTTAAATAGTTCTCGTAATGGTTCTACTAATTTAAGCTGCATATTTTCTGGCAAACCTCCAACATTATGATGAGATTTAATAACATGAGCTTTACCAAACCTACTAGCAGCAGATTCTATTACATCTGGATAAATTGTACCTTGAGCTAAAAATTGTACTTTTGTAGCCAACTTACCAGCTTCTTCTTCAAAAATTTCGATAAACAGATTGCCAATAACCTTACGTTTTTGTTCTGGATCAGAAACTCCTTGCAAGGCAGTTAAAAATTTAGTTTCTGCTTGCACGTTAATTACTTGTACACCAAGATGTTGAGCAAAAGTATTCATAACTTGTTCAGCTTCATTTAGACGCAACAAGCCATTGTCAACAAATACACAAATTAATTGGCTACCTATAGCACGATGCAATAATGCTGCTACCACTGAGGAGTCAACTCCACCAGATAAAGCTAATAATACCTTATTATCACCAATTTTGGCTCGCATTTTAGCAATACTATCTTCAATAATATTGGTTGCTGTCCATAATTTTTCACAGCCACAAATTTCATAGATAAAACATTGTAAAATAATAGAACCTTGTGCTGTGTGAGTTACTTCAGGATGAAATTGTAAACCATAAAATTTACGTTTTTCATCAGCCATAACCGCAATGGGAGCATTATCTGTCTCAGCAACTGTTTCAAACCCTACTGGTAACTCACTTACTTTATCGCCATGGCTCATCCATACATCTAATAAATTATATTCATCTGAACTACTAATATCTTTAACTGATTGTAATAATCGTGAATTATTTTTCACTTTAACTTGAGCATAACCAAATTCACGTTGATCTGAGCTTATAACTTTGCCACCTAATTGTAATGCCATTATGTGCATGCCATAGCAAATACCTAAAATTGGAATGCCTAAGCTAAAGATACAATCTGGAGCTAATAATTTTATTTCAGTGTCATTAACTGATTCTGGACTACCTGATAATATAATTCCTTGTGGTTGAAAATCTTTGATAGCTTGCTCTGGAATATCATATGGGTAAATTTCACAATATACTTGGCTTTCTCGTACTCGACGAGCGATAAGTTGAGTGTATTGAGAACCGAAATCAAGAATTAGAATACGGGAAGTGCGGATATTTTGCATGGATTAATTGGTATATTATGGAAGTAATAAATTTAAAAAAATATTAACTCTATGAAAATTATATAGTTATTTAAATTAATTGTCATTTTCACGAAAGTATATCTTCATGGAAATGAGAATCTAATGATCTATTCTTAGATTCTCAAAAGCTACACAACTAATCATTACCTAACTGACGTACCGATACGTCCTTGTAAATCCTTATAAATTTCTTCTAAAATAGCTGTATCATAACCAGTAATCCAAGTACCATTTTCAAATAATTGAGCTTCTGTTTTAAGTTTGGTAGTATGCCAAACATTACCCAACATCTTAATAATTACTCGACTACGATATTTATTATCCTCATCTGGCAACATATATTTCCAAGATGTGCGGATATAACCACTGGTTTTATCTAATACTTCTAAATCATATTTTTCTGATAATACATCAACTACTCTTCGCCAAACTTCTTTATTTTTATCTGTAAATACGCCATAGTGATTATGCAAATAAATTGACTTCCAAACACCAGCTTCGTCATGACTTTCGATAAAAGTTGGTGGTTTAGTAGTAGCACAAGATAATAAAAGACTAATGATAATAATTAGTTTAATTAATTTCATATATTATAGTTAAGCCTAAGACCTCTATTGAATTGGTACTAATTTGTTTAACGATAAGAACGTAAATAATGCCATTCAAAGAAACGTTTGGCCCAATTAAATATTTTCATTTTAGGCGACATTATAGTGTGTTTAGGACTACGATATATTAACATTCCTTGATTAAGAGTATCGACAATACAAATTAGTTCAGGATTGAATTTGCTATTTGTTTCTAAACCTTTTTGATTAGCTAATAAATTTTTAGCAGCAGTTTCTGCTTGTAAATCAGCCATATGAGCTTGTTTAGGTAACCATTGTGGTCCAGGATGATTACCACAATCGCCAACCGCATAAATATTTTTAAACCCAACTACTTGACAATGAAGATCAGCTTTAATAAAACCGCCCTCGGATAGAGGTAAACCACTATTTGATAACCATGCTGGACCTGTCATACCAGGCATAAACATGGTTAAATCACTAGCTATATCCTCAGCCTCAGTATGAACCATTCCAGTACTAAAACCCTTCATTTTATTACCTAAATAAGTGGTAATTTGATGTTTTTTCATTTCACTAAGCAAGGCTTTAACGGCTTTTTCACCCAATCGCTTACCAGGTTCAGGAGCTGGACTAAAAAATACTAACTTAAATTTATCTCGACGTTTTTGTTTACGCAATAAGGTATCCATGCCAAACAAAAATTCAAATATAGGCCCACCACGCATTGCGATTGGTTCTTTAGGATTGCTAGCAAAACCAAATGCTAATGTGCCACTATTAAGTTTAGCTAAATCATCAGTATATTTTTTTACTGGTTCATAACCTTCACATGGGATGCAAACATCATCTATGCCAGGTAATTTACGAATAAAACGACTTCCAGAAGCTATTATAAGACTATCAAAATCAATTGTGCCATTATCAGTTTGTATTTGTTTTTGGATTGGATCAAGACCAGTAACATTTGCTTGATGATATTGCACGTTATGATCTTTAAAAAAACCATTTAATGGGATGGTTAAATCAGCTTCAGTACGTAATCCAGCCGGTATCCAAATTAGGCTAGGATAATAAAATAATATTGGACGTGGTGAAATTAGAGTGATAGTTCCTTGATGACCTTGACGTCGTAGTGTTTTAACTGCTGTTAATCCGCCAAATCCGGAACCAATTATAACTATTTTAGTCATTTTTCTACTATTCTAGATTTAATTATTAATATTTTAACATAAATTGTATGTTGGAACATCAATACTTTGGATTTTCCAATGATTAAAGCATAATTTTCTACTAATATAACATTATCAGCAATGATTATAATATCTTAACCATGTTCCGCATCAAAATGTTATAATGAAAAATTTAATAATTAATATAAACTTAATAAAATGACATTTCAACAATATTACAAAGGTAATTTTACTAGTACTTTACGTTGGCCCCAATTAGATGAACTTTGGAAAAGGGTTATAGCAGACCCTGAAGGATGGTATATTTATCATACAGGAGAAAAACCTCCCATTGATTCAGTAGATAAAAATACGTTACAACAGTTTATCCAAAAAATTGATAAATTATTGCATCAAGAGCATAAATATGATTATTGTGGAATTGTTTATGCGGATAATCAAGTAGCTCCAACCATGATTAAAATATTTGATCCAAAAAATCTTGGAGTTGTATGTGGAGTTGGTAAATCAACTATCTTACCACGTTGGATATTAACTCGTATTGTTCCAGAAGTTATTGAAACTGAAGTTAAAACAAAATATAAACGCTGGCTTTTTGGGACTGATAATGCCAAGAATTACTAAGAAATTATTTACTGATTTAGCCATATGGATGATAGGTTTTGGTCTATTGAATGGAGCAATCTTCCCGTTTTTTGCTCATATGTTAGGTATGCAATCTGAACAAGTTTTCACTATAATATTTTGGGCTGCAACTATCACAGCTGGTTTGGTAGCGGGGATAATTAATTATACTCTAGCAATGTTGGTAGTTAGACCACGCTTAAAAATTTTAGCTAAACATATGCACATTGTTAAAAATACAATTAGTGATGCTAATTTTACTGGTAATTGGTCAAACTGCTCGCAAGATATTTGCCGGGTTGAGGCTGATTCTGATGATGAAATTGGAGAAAGTGCCAGAGCTTTTAATAATTTAGTCGAAGCATTATTTCAAGCACATAAGATAGAAACTGCGGTTAATGATTTTTCCAAAACCTTGTCTAGTCAATTAGAATTAGATATTTTATCCAGACAAGCTCTTGATTTATTTTTGCAATATACTGATGCAAAAGCAGGAGCTGTTTTAATAGAATCCGCTGGTGAACTAACTGTTATAGCACATCATGGAATTAATAATTCTAAACTATTAGCTAAAAGTGACTATATACGTAAAGCATTGCGTACACTTAAATGTCAACGAGTAGAATTTCCAGAAAATATCCAAATTGAAGCTGTATTAGCTAATTTTACTCCTAGAGAAGTTATTGTAATTCCGTTAGAATTTAAAAACATCCCATTAGGGATAATAGTTTTAGCTGCTAATAGAATTTTTGATAAAGATATTACTCGTTTATTACAGTTATTCCGTCATAGTTTTGGTTTAGCTCTTAACAATGCTTTAGCTCATAGTAATTTACAACGGATTGCAGCTCTTGATGTATTAACTGGAGCTTACAACCGACGGTTTGGACTTGCTAGATTAAAAGAAGAATTTAATCGTGCTGTACGATCTGATATTGCTCTGGGAATAATTATGATGGATATTGATCATTTTAAATCTATCAATGATACTTATGGGCATTTAGTTGGAGATAGAGTATTAAGTCAAATAGCTGAGTCAACTTACCGGGCTTTGCGAGAAGGTGATTTGATGGTGCGTTATGGTGGGGAAGAATTTTTAATTATCTTGCCTGGTGCCTCTTGTGCCAATAGTGTTCAATTAGCTGAAAGGGTACGACGTATAATTGCCGAAACTACGGTTAAAGATGGAGAACAATATATTAATTTTACTGCTAGTTTAGGAATTACATCTTTCCCAGAAAATAATGTTGAAGGTGAACTAGAATTAGTAAAACATGCAGATAATGCTCTTTATACAGCTAAAAATCAGGGTCGGAATCAGGTTGTATTGGAACCAAGTTGTATTAATGCAAAGATAAATTAAGTTTCTTGCAATAGATAAATTTTAGAATATCATTGTGATACTTATTTTTGCCATCATATTTGACTAGTTCCAAACTTTACCACATGGCCGATTTTTGTAAATGAATATTCCTAAATTAAGTATTGTATTCCTTAATTATAACCGGATTACCGAAACCCGTTATACAATTAATCAATTGTTTAGCTTAGTAGGACAAAGGCAAGATGTTGAAGTGATTGCTATTGATAATGGTTCTAATGATGGTACTGGAGATTTTTTAAAAACTCAAGAAAGTTGGGTGAAAATAGTAAGTATGCCATCTAACGAGGGTATTGCTGGTTATAACGAAGGTTTTAAGCAAGCTAAAGGTGATTATATTTTAGTGCTAGATGATGATTCTCATCCACTAGATAATATAACGTTAGATCGCATTATCCAATGTCTTGATACTCGTTCTGATGTTGGTATAGTTGCTTGTCAAATTGAATCCATAAAAGGTGAATTAGCTTATACTTGGCATTTGCCTAAAAATAATGCTCCTGGCCCTTCTATGGCATTTGTTGGCTGTGGATTTGCAATTCGTCGTTCATTATTTGAAAAAATTGGTTGGTATCCGGCTGATTTTTTCTTATATCAAAATGAAATGGAAGTTGCAATTCAAGTTATGCGACATAATTATAAAATTCACTATGATCCTTGTTGTCGAGTGGTACATCGTCAATCTCCACAAGGACGTACTAGCTGGCGACAAGTCTATTATCCAACTCGTAATACTATTTGGCTAATTCGTCGTTACTTTCCTTTTCCAATTGCTGCTTATTTGATTACTTCCAGATTATTTTTTGGCTTAATTCGAGCTTTACAATCATTAGAGTTTACTTGTTATTATAAAGCTGTCACCGATGCCTTGTATACTCCAATAAAACCTCAAATTTTATCTTCAACTCAACGTAAAAAATTAACCATATTTTGGCGACAAAATAGCATTTTTCACCATATTATAAAACGTTTATGAATATTTTAATTATCATTGTAACTTGGAATAAAAAAAAATATGTTTTGAATTTATTAAAATCTATCACAACACTGGAACGTTCTGATTATTCTATAGATATCTTAGTGGTAGATAATGCTAGTGAAGATAAGACAGCAGAAGCT
>DRQV01000025.1 GCA_011371325.1 Thioploca sp. | reverse complement strand
TTGAATTACCGCTTTTAATTTTTCATTTTTAGGTGAATTTTGCAAAGCTTTAGACCATATTTGTTCCGCATCATGCTGTTCTTTATTTTTCCATAATACTTCTCCTAAATGAGCAGCAATCTCAGCATCATTACTTTTGGCGTAGGCTTTTCGTAAATATGCGATAGATTCAACATAGTTACCCATTTTATATAATACCCAGCCCATACTATCTAAAATATAATATTCTTCACCACCTAAATTAATTGCTCGTTGAATTAAATCATAAGCTTCTTGATAACGATTAGTATTATTTATTAAAGTATAACCTAACGCATTCATAACGTTAATATTATTTGGATCATTAACTAATAAACGGCGTAAACTAGTTTCAACTTCTTTCACATACCCCATTTTTTCGTACAATAATGCCCGCATATACAGTAGATTAGGATGGTTTGGAGTATAGCTAAGAGCATGATTATACATATCTAAAGCTGGTTTATATCTTTTCTTCTCAATTAATAATTCTGCACCAAGTTGAATTAAACTAACTGCATCTTCTGTGTCATCAGTCGGTACATTACGCAAATATTCAACAGCTTCATCCAAGTGATTTTGCTCAACCATAACTAATGCAATTCTAGCTTGAGTATTCATATAAGTTGGCCCATCTTTAACTTTTTTATACCAAAACAAAGCTTTATCTAAATCATTTTGTTGTTGAGCAATATAACCTAAATAATAGTTAGCACTATTAGTTCGCTCTCCAATCCTAATTAAATTTAAGAAGTTAGTTTTAGCCTTGGTAAATTTTGCAGTTTTAATAAATAATATTCCCAAAGCATATAAAATATCGGGATTATCTGGATACTTAACTGCTACTGATTCAAACTGACGGATAGATTCGTCAAATTGTTCAGCATTTGCCAACATACGTGCATAAAATAAACGCCATTCAGAATTATTTGGATATTTACTTAAAGATTTTCGCATCCATTGTAAAGCCTCGGATAATTTGTTATTTTTATTTAAAATAGTAGCATACAAAGGAACAGCTTCAATGTTTCCTGGATATATTGTCAAAAGTGTATCTAAAGCCTTTAAAGCTGGTTGAAATTTTTCTTCTTGTAATAAAATATGTGAATATATTAATAATATTATTGGATTTTTAGGACGTTTAATCAGTAATTTTTCTAGCAATTCTATTACTTGTTCTTTATCTTGATGTTGTTCTAATATATCTTCTAACACTGATCTCAATTGGACAGAATTATCTTTGAAAGCATCAATCATCGCTTCTAAATGAATTACGGCTTCATCAGTATGTTTTTGTTCTAATAAAACCCTTCCCAATATCTGACGTGCATAAGGATTATTAGGAACTAAAGTTACCCATAACTGTGCAGCTTTCATTGCAAGATTATAATCCTGAGCCATTAATGCGTGTTGAGTTGCTCGTTCAATAATAATTAGGTCTTTAGTTTTAATAGCAATATCAAAAAAATTATTAGCTGCCAAAATATTATCGCCACGCAATCTAGCTATTTCAGCTACTAATATTTTATACATGTATTCTTGACGTTGAGATGTAAATTCATTTGTAATCTGTTGTAAATTCTGATTTTCTTGTATTCCTCCTAATGTAGTTTGAGTAGTACATCCCATTAACAACTTCATTATAAGGATAATTTTTATGTTCTTATATAATATTTTAGTATTCATTAATTCAACAAAGACTTTTTTATAGTTAGCAGTAAAAAGCTTGATCATAAAATTTTAGTTCTTAAATTATATAACATTATGAAATAATATATAGTCAATTATCTTGACTATGAAATTTCTATATTCAATGATATTTATGGAAAAAGCATCGGAAAAGGTTTAGATAAGTTATTAAACAACCAATATTAGTTAATTTTAAATTTTTTGTTGTATAAAACTAATATTTACTGAAAATTAAATTGTTTATTATAACAAGCAAAAACCTAAAATCAAATCTAGTTTTAAACTTTATTTAGGTCAATTTTTATCAGGTGATTTAAATAGTTTAATAAAAAAGATTCTTAAATTCGTACAAACCTTACATATATTTAATCACAAAATTTCAATTTACAAATAACAAAATAGAATTAATTATGCATATAATCCAAAATGGACTGACTTTTGACGATGTTTTATTATTACCGGCTTATTCCACAGTTTTACCCAAACAAGTTAAACTCAATACATTATTGACTAGAGAAATTAGTCTTAATATACCACTAGTATCAGCAGCTATGGATACTGTTACTGAAGCACGTTTAGCCATTACTATGGCTCAAGAAGGTGGAATTGGTATAATCCATAAAAATATGACTATCGAAATGCAGGCTCAACAAGTTAGACTGGTTAAAAAATTTGAAAGTGGAATTATAAGTAGCCCATTTACAGTAACTCCTAATACTAGTATTGAAAAAGTTTTAGAGCTAACAAAAGCACGGAATATTTCTGGAGTTCCAATAGTTGATAAAGGAATTTTAGTTGGAATTGTTACTAGTCGTGACTTAAGATTTGAAACTCATTACAATCAGCCAGTTGCTAGCATTATGACTCCTAAAGAACGGTTAGTTACCGTCCAAGAAGGAACTAGTAGAGATGAGATTGCTTATCTTTTACATAAACATCGAATTGAAAAAATATTAATCATAAATGATAAATTTCAATTACGTGGAATGGTTACAGTTAAAGATATTCAAAAAGCTACCGAAAAACCTAATGCTTGTAAAGACGAACATGGTCGCTTACGAGTTGGAGCGGCGGTTGGAACTGGTAAAGATAGTAAGGCTAGAGTAGTTGCTTTAGCTGAGGC
>DRQV01000024.1 GCA_011371325.1 Thioploca sp. | reverse complement strand
TCTAGAGCCGACATTACCACAACCTATGATTCCAACAGTTTTATCTCTAAGTTTGAAATTTTTCTGTTCAGCTACTACTAATAATGCACTTATTATATATTCAGCAGCAGCAGTGGCATTGCTACCAGGAGCATTAGCAAAACCAATTTTATGTTGTTGTAAGTAGTCTAAATCTATATGGTCAAAACCTATAGTAGCTGTTCCCACAAAATCTACTGAGCTATCAGTTAATAATTTAGAGTTTACTTGAGTAACAGAACGTACCAATAAAATCTTTGTGTCATTTAAATCAGTATTGGTTAGCTTACGCCCATTAATAGTACGTACTTTACCAAAATCATTAAAAGCTTCTTGAACTAATGGTATATTCTCATCTGCAAGTATGGTATTCATTCGGGTTAAACCTGATAGTTGTTATTAGTTCCTATAAAACTATTGATGATCAACTATAGATTCATATAGTAAAGTCAGAATTTCCTTGCTAGTTTCATCAGATAATAATTTATTATTACTATCTAATACTACAACACGAGATGTTGTAGATTCATCTAATAAGTTAATGAGATATTCCATTTCAGTTTTACTATCTCCAAACCAACCAGCAAAAAATCCTTTATCAGTTTTAGAGGTTATATAGCGAATAAAATAAATTCCATTGGTTCGATCACGATCTTCCACTGTAAAACCTAATCGATCTAATGTTAATCCAACCCGTCGCCAAGCTTGAGCAAAGTTTTCTCGAATAACTAAACTAACTTTACCGTCTGTTCCAGTCACCAAGTTAGCTAATTGAACTGATTCAACTACTGTTTCTTTAACTTTTATCTCTTTATTTTCAGCAACCAATGAAGTTTTATTTGGCTTTACATCGGTAAATACTAAAATTCGCTTCAACATTTCTATTTCTAATTCTTTGTCATTAGGTCGATTTTGCCAAACTAATACTTCACCTCGTTCTACTTCTTCCACACCTTTATGAGTCAAATAAAGTTCAGTTGTATCGGCAACTTGTTCCAAACGAATTCTAAATTTATCTCTAGTAGGAGCTGAATAAAATGTGTCAATGAATTTCCCAAAATATTTACGAATAGTATCTTGTGGAATATCAGCTCGATTTTCTTTCCATTCGGTTTCCATTATCCCAATAGTTGGGTTATCAATCTTTAATTTAAAACCACTTTCTAACCAAAATTTTTTAACTTTAGACCAAACAATAGCTGGTTTATCTTGAAATACTAACCAATATAAATTTTCTTTTCGTTTAATTTGTACTGTTTCTGAAGTTGCTAAAACTGATTCTGTATCAACTTGAATTATATTGTTACTATTATCTTTTTCACTTGTATTATCATCCTTATCATAATCCAAAAAACTAGTTGTTGATGAAGCTTTCGGCAAAATCATTTGATCTTCAGTTAAAGTTGAATCAAGTAGGTTTGGTGGTATTTCTAATGGCTGAGTCGGTTTACTTTCTTTATAATCATGACGATAATCAGGTAGAGATTTTTCAATAGTACTACATCCCCATATAACACTGATAAGTAAGCATCCAATAAGTGGTTTCATATTTTACCTAAAAAATGTGTGATTGGATAAATTAGGATTTTCAAGCTTAATAGTTCAAGCATACACAAAATATTTCGGTAGCTCTGAACAAAGTAGCTATGATTAAATTAGCTTTTACTAGAATAATATTTTAACAATGGAATTAACTAAGATATCTGTTCTTCAATTTATAGAAATCTATTGGTTCCTATTTCAACCAAGCTAGTTGCCATAGCAAGCCATAGCTGTCTTGTCCAGAGGCGTTAATTTCCGAGGAACTTGGCATCAATTTAAGTTAGTTTTTCTTTTGACTACAGTTTGAACAAGTTTTAGAAGAAGGTAACCTCATTGTTAATCTATTTTATTACCAAATAGACCACCACCAACGTAACCAACGGCTAACTCGTCTTCTCTTTTCCATCACATTATTTTTATAATAACGAATAGCTTTAAGTGTACCATCTTTTTCATATTCTTTACTTTTACCATTTAAACGGCCTTTGTCATCAAAATTTGAATGTACCAGCCATTTTTCGCCAGTGCTATAAAAGATAGTTGCCGAAACTGGTTCACCATTTTTAAATAGCCAATCTCCCTGCAATCTACCATTAATATAATAACCTTTGGCACTACCTTCTTTTTTATCTGCTATATAATTTCGTTCTGCTTTCTTTTTACCGTTACGATGAAATTCTATTTCCAATCCTTCCCGTTTTCCATTAATTAAAGTACGTTGTCGAAAACGTTCACCAGTTGGATAGTATTCTATTTTATATTCAATCTTCTGCCCATCTTCATATTTTAATTCATATTCCAAATCACCATTTCGCCGAAATCTTCGTTTACTGATCAATTTACCAGATCTATATTCATGTTCTGCTTTAAGTTCACCAGTTTCATAATATTCTTTGGTAAGACCATGTAGTTGGCCACTGCGATAACTATATTCAAATTGAACTGAACCGTTGTCATAATATTTCTTTTCTTCTGCTGCAAACACAGAAACTATTAACACTATAGTTAACAGAATTACTTTGATAAATAATTGCATAGTATTATCCTAAAATATAATGACCTGCAAGGTATCAAAAACCTGACAGGCCTAAAGATTTAACGATATTGTGAATCAAGCAATCTATCTGCTGCTAACTGAGGTTCTAGTTTATCTCCAGCAGCCAATAAATCTTGTTTTGTCATCAATAGATCACTATTTTGTTCCCCACAATATTCAAATACTCGGGTTTCAACGATGGCATCTACCGGGCAAGATTCTTCACAATAACCACAAAAAATACATTTAGTTAAATCAATATCATACCTAGAAGTACGTCGAGAACCATCTGCACGTTGTTCAACTTCAATGGTAATTGCTAATGCCGGACAATTAGCCTCGCATAATTTACAGGCAATACAACGTTCTTCTCCATTAGGATAACGCCGCTGAGCATGCCGACCTCGAAATCTAAATGATTGGGGGGTTTTTTCATCTGGATATTGTACCGTAATCTTACGCTCAAATAAATACCTCCCTGTTATCCTTAAACCTTTAATTAACTCTAATAAAAATAATCGTTTAAATAAATCTATAATTGCTTTCATTATATTTTCCTCATGCAAACCAAGGTGGCAGTTCTAACAATATTAGTAAACCCAACACTAATATCCAGACCAAAGTAATTGGGATAAATACCTTCCAACCTAATCGCATAATTTGATCATAACGATAACGTGGGAAAGTTGCTCTAGTCCATAAGAAAAAGAATAATACAAATGCTATTTTAGCTCCAAACCAAAATATGCCTGGTAAAAATGAGAAAAAATATCCTAAAATTGGGATGCCTTCAAATGGAGATAACCAACCACCTAAGAAAAATATAGTGACTAATGCAGAGATTAAAATCATATTAGCGTATTCAGCGAGGAAAAATACCGCAAATAACATTCCCGAATATTCTACATGAAAACCAGCTACAATTTCTGACTCACCTTCTGCTACATCAAATGGAGCTCGATTAGTTTCGGCTAAACCAGATATAAAATAAACAATAAATAATGGGAATAAGGGTATCCAAAACCAATGTAAAAAATTACCTTGTTGAGCCATCACAATTTCACTTAGGTTCAAGCTACCAGCAGCCATTAACACTCCAACCAATGCAAAACCCATTGCTATTTCATAGGAAATGATTTGAGCCGTAGATCGCATTGCACCTAGGAAAGAGTATTTAGAGTTAGAAGCCCAACCTGATATCATAACTCCATATACTCCAATGGAAGTCATTGCTAAAATATAGAGTAAACCAGCATTTATATCGGACAATACCCAACCATCAGCAAAAGGTATTACTGCCCAAGCTGCTAAAGCTGGTGCCAGACATAGAATTGGAGCCCCTACAAATAAAAACTTATTAGAATTAGACGGAATGATAATCTCTTTAAACATCAATTTAATCGAGTCAGCTATCGGTTGCCCAAAACCACGTAAGTTTCTTATACCCGGTAATATAGAT
>DRQV01000023.1 GCA_011371325.1 Thioploca sp. | reverse complement strand
TGGTTTTAAATCTGTATTCATAGGAAAAATCCTTAATTGTTGATATTAATTATTAGGATATAGTAAATTTAGTGAATCTCTCATAGTTCATCATTGTTTAACTATTATGCTAAAATCAATTAAATCTATTATTTTAATATAAATAATTTTTAAAAATACTATAACATATCTATGATTGTTCCTAAATATTCTCCAAAATCAGTTAAAATTACCGACATGGCAATAGAAGAGCGTCCTCGTGAAAAATTATTACAACGAGGTGCTGAAGCATTAACCAATGCTGAATTATTAGCAATTTTTTTACGAACTGGAATAAAAGGCAAAAGTGCTATAGATTTAGCTAAAGATTTATTGGAAGAATTTGGGGATTTACGTAGTTTATTAGGAGCAGATCAACAACGATTTTGCCAAGCTAAAGGTTTAGGTGATGCTAAGTTTGCCCAATTACAAGCTTGTGTAGAAATGAGCCGTCGCTATCTACGAGAATGTTTAGAACGAGGAGATATTTTATCCAGTCCAGATGATACTAAAAACTTTTTACTTACAGAACTTAGTGGTTGTTCTCAAGAAGTATTTGCTTGTTTATTTTTAGATACTAAACATAGAGTTATAACTTTTGATAAAATGTTTTTTGGAACTATAAATAGTGCTAGTGTATATCCACGTGAAATTGTGAAAAAAGCTTTACAACATAATGCGGCAGCTTTGATTTTAGCACATAACCATCCTTCTGGCATAGCAGAACCTAGTAACACTGATTTACAGTTGACAAAACGTTTAAAAGAAACTTTAGAATTAGTAGATATACGAGTTTTAGATCATTTTGTAATAGGTGATGGCTATTGCGTTTCTTTTATTGAAGAAGGACTTTTTTAGGTATTATAGGTTGCATACACTAAAATAATTTTGTTTTGAGAATATATTTCCTGAAACCTATAGAAGGTATAAAAAAGCTTAATATTCAGAATAAATCCCCAACTAAATCTAAATAGAATCAAACTATGGCATTTATTCGTTAAATTCTGCTATTATTAAGCATACAAATTAAAATAATTTGTCTTAAGGCATATCGAATTTGGAGGGTATTTTGGAGAACTTTGATATTATTATAATTGGGACTGGTTTTGCTAGTTCTTTTTTTTTGCACAGCTATTTGTCACGAGCAGATAAAAAAGCTCGAATTTTAGTATTGGAACGAGGAAAAGATGATTCACATGCTTGGCAATTACAGAATAAATCTTTAAGTAGCATTATATCTAAAACGGTTAATCTAACTCCCGCTAAGAGATGGCCACATTATATTGGATTTGGTGGAACTTCAAGAGCTTGGGTAGCTTGCACTCCACGTATGATGCCCAATGATTTACAACTAAAATCTAAATATGGAATTGGCGTTGATTGGCCGATTACTTATGATGAATTAGAACCGTATTATACTGAAGCAGAAATTATAATGGCAGTTTCTGGCCCAAGTGATGGTTCTCCATTTCCTCGTAGTCAACCTTATCCACAACCTCCACATCGTTTTAATGGTTCAGATAAATTATTGAAACAAGCTTATCCAGATTTATATTTTCAACAACCAGTTGCTCGTGCTAGAATAGCTACTAATAATCGTGCTTTATGTTGTGCCACTGGGGTTTGTAACCTATGTCCAGCTGATGCTAAATTTACCGTACAAAATGAAATGGCTTATTTATATCAAGACCCACGAGTAAACTTATTATTAGAAGCAGAAGCTTTAGCGATAGAGACTGAAGCTGGCCAAGCTACTGGAGTTCGATATAAAAAAGCAGGAGTAGAATACGTTGCCAAAACAAATTTGGTAGTATTAGGAGCTAACGCAATTTTTAATCCTTATTTATTACAAAAATCCAATTTACTTCATCCATTGTTAGGCAAACGATTACATGAGCAAGTTAGTCAATATGTTCGGATCGATTTGGATGGTGTAGATAATTTTCAAGGCAGTACTATGATCACTGGACATGGTTATATGCTATATGATGGCTCTCATCGGTCGAAACATGCTGCTTGTATTATAGAAAATTTTAATGTTCCTTTGTCTACTTTGCGAGTTGAAAGAGGTAAATGGTTACAACGTTGTTATATGAAGTTTATTTTTGAAGATTTACCTAGTGAAGATAACTATATTGCAATAAGTGAAAAATCTCCTAATTTACCCAAAATAGTTCATAAGAATCATTCTGCTTATGCTCAACGTGGATTGGATACTTTACCGGCAATATTGCCAAAATTGTTAGCTCCACTACCAGTTGAAAATATAACCATGTTGCATGTCAACAATACAGAAGGACATATACAAGGTACTACTATCATGGGCAACGATCCTAAAACTTCAATTGTGGATAAAAATTTACTACATCATCAAGTGCGTAATTTGCTGATATTAGGTAGTAGCGTATTCCCAACTTGTTCACCAGCCAATCCAACTTTAACTTTATCCGCTTTATCTTTATGGGCGGCTGATCAGCTTTAATGAAGTGAAAAACAATATAAAATATTTTTACGTCGAATTCTAGTTAAGCTGTTAATTAAGAATTATCATAGCTAACTAAGAATTTTACATTTCTAAAACTAGGTCTTGGAACTTTTTCTCCAAATCTAATTTTTTCAGGAATTTTAGCAAATAATTGATTTCTATCTATCCCTTTATCACTTAACCAATTGATTATTGTTAAAGCTCGTTTTTGACTTAATTGACGGTTCAGTTCTTCTCTATCAACTCCATCAGTATTACCAATTATATGTAATTGTATTATTTTATTAAATTTATCCCCCAATATAAATAGCCTTTTTACATCATTATATAGTTGTTGCAATTTAGGTTCTTGTGCGGATAAAAATCCAATTCCCTTAGAAAAATAGATTGTAGTTTTTTCAATATTTTTAGATAATGTAGCAATTTCAGATTCGGCATCGATTAATTTATCTGCATTAATACTAGTAAAATATTGTAATTCATTCATTTTCTGTTGTAGTATTTGGAATGTATTGCTATCAACATAACCAGCAATTAATAATATTTCATCTTGTACTGCTAAACTGATATTAGCTATATTAGCTAAATCTTGTTGAACTTTACTTAATAAAAACTCATCAGTATTTATTAAATCTTTAGTTTCTAATTCGTTAATCCCAACTACTGTAAGAGCATTAATTATAGCTTTATCTATCCAGTTTTGATGAGCGTGACCAATAAAATATAATTTATTTTCTCTAACTTGTAATTTTACCGTTGCTGGTGGATTTAAACGTAAATTTACCCTTTTCTCTATAAACCGTTGGGTTAAATCTTGATAAGGGGTAAAATTCAAAACTACATTATCAATGTGCATTTGATTAGCAATTTCTTGTGGAGAATTAGCTAATGGGTCTAACATTCCATTTATAATTAGTTGATTATTACTTATATTGCTGGATACTACCATGATTCCCGGAGTTTTATTTAAAATCTTTAAATATTCCTGAAATTTAGTCCGAATATTAACCAATTTATCCATTACTACTTTATCTATTCCAGCTATTAGCCGTATGTTATTTTTTACATTAGTAATCCAATCTTGTTCAGCATTACCAATTAAATGTAACATCTTATTTTTTAAGTATATAGTTACACTATCTGGTGGTTGTAACCAATGTATTAATCTTTGCATAACAAACTTTTCAGTTAAATCTTGATACGGTGTACCAACAAAAACTATTTCATCGGAAGTTAAGTTGAATTTTTTGGCTATTTGTAATGGTTTTTTGGCTAGTGGGTCTCGCATCCCATATATAATTAATTTATCATTCTGTCGTATCGTAGAAATAACTACTATGCCTGGTGTTTTATCTAACGCATTAATATAACTATTTAAACGTTGCTGATAAAAATAATTCCAATAACCCCAACTGCCTATTAATAATATAATAATAAGTAGAATAAAGCCAAATTGAAACAATTGAGTACGCCATTGAGCAGCTTCTATTTTTTTTTCAGTTTGGATAGTTTTTTGCAGTATGTTGCGACATGATTCTAACTCTTGAGAATCGCCAGAAAAATGTTGCAATAACGAGCCATATAAAGCATGGATTGATTCTAGTGAATTTTGCATCATGTTCCTAAAACTCAAAGGAGCATTGCCACGAATAACACAAGCTAAAACTGCATAAGGCCCATGTTCTAACCAAACTGTACGATCTCCAATTTCTACTACGTTTAAATTTTTTTTATCATTCGTATCATCAGTTGCAAAGGAATCTCTGACAAAATCTTGGATAGCCGTAAACATAGCTGATACAGCATCACTATCACCAACATCTATATTATCTTGATGCAAATGCTGAATTAATAAACCAGTTTCAGAATGAATTAAAAATACCTGTTCAATCTTAAATATCAAGGTATTTTGTAAAACTATATCGGAAAAAGATTGACCAGTGCGTAAAGCTTGTAGTCGCCACATTAATCCTTTGGGGGATAGGCTTTTTTCTAATGAATTATTGATACGTTGAACAATAGCTTTAAGGGATTCATTGATAGACTTACGAATAGCCGGCCCCATAATTGGGAATAAGGCATCGGCAAATTTATTGGCATCTTGTTTAATAGAATTTTGGATGCACTCTTCTACAGGGATTTGGAGAGATTCCGATAAAGCCGGATTAGAGCTAGCTTGTAAAATAATGGCTGGTAAGTTATTAGCCAAATCTTCTATTTTTAATTGAGAATTTTGAAGCTGGTTTAATAATTTATCGTGCTGGATTAATATTGGTTCATTTTTAGACTTACAACTTTCAAGAGCATTACTTTGATTACATTCACTTTCTTTACCCTGGATGGCTATCTGAACTACATTAGTTTGTAATTTTTTAAAGATTTTTTGAACTTGGCTATTTAATGCACGATATTGAATACGCAGGTCTTTTTGCGTCTCTTTGCTAAGATTCTCCAAATGTTTAGTTAAATTATCTAACTTTAAATGTTGGTTGATTTGTACTTGATCTAATTTATCAAGGTAAGTTTCTAGTTCGGTTAATTGAATATTTAAAGCTGTTTGAGTTTTTTTAAGTTGTTGAATACTTAATTGTTTAACTTCATCAAGATATTTTTTTTGTCGCTCAATTTGTTTATTTT
>DRQV01000022.1 GCA_011371325.1 Thioploca sp. | reverse complement strand
TAAATTATAGTTAAATATGCTTTAATTATAACTAGTTACAATTTAATTTTAAAGCAGATAGAAATGTCATTATAACATAGTTAATATTAGGTAATGAACTATTTCTGGTCAGAGTCCGATTAATAAACATTTATATTTTAGCTATCAAGATAAAAAACATTTCTGCCATAACCTTCTGACCAGACGTGTAGATACATAAAAATACTACTCTAAAATTTTCACTCCATCATCACTACCTAATAACAGTACATCAGCACCACTAACTGCAAATAAACCATTAGTTACCACACCAGTAATTTGATTAATTTTAGTTTCCAGATATACCGGCTCATTAATTTGCAAGTTATGTACATCTAAAATTAAATTACCATTGTCAGTAATAAAATCCTTCCGTAATACTGGCTGGCCACCAAGCTTTACTAACTCTCTTGCTACATAGCTGCTTGCCATTGGAATAACTTCAACTGGTAATGGAAATGTACCTAATATATCAACTAATTTACTATCATCGGCAATACAGATAAATCGCTTACTCACAGCAGCTACAATTTTTTCCCTAGTTAAAGCACCACCACCACCTTTGATCAAATGCAAATGCCGATTAGATTCATCAGCACCATCTATATATACAGAAATTTCATTTACACCGTTTAAATCTAATACTGGAATACCGTGAGACCTTAATCTTTTAGCAGTAGCATCAGAACTAGCAACAGTTCCTTCAATTTTATGTTTGATTGTAGCAAGAGCATCAACAAAATGATTAGCTGTACTACCAGTACCAATACCAATTACAGTATTTTCAACTATATATTCTAAAGCCGCTTTGGCAACTTGTTGTTTTTTTTCATCTGGGGTCAAAATGTAATTCTCCGATTAAGTCATACCAAGGATATTAAAACCACAATCAACATAGGTAATTTCCCCGGTGATTGCAGAAGCTAAATCTGAACATAGGAAAGCTGCTGTATTGCCAACTTCATCAATTGTTACGTTGCGTCGTAATGGAGAATTTTTTTCAAAATAATCTAACATATTACGGAAATCAGCAATTCCAGAAGCTGCTAAAGTACGAATTGGGCCAGCAGAAATGGCATTTACTCTAGTACCTTCAGGTCCTAATCCATGAGCAAGATAACGAACATTAGCTTCTAAACTAGCTTTAGCTAATCCCATTACATTGTAGTTAGGAATAGCTCTCACCGCACCCAGATAGCTTAAAGTTAATAATGCTCCATTACGTCCTTGCATCATGCTACGTCCAGCTTTTGCTAACGCTGAAAAACTATAGGAACTAATTTCATGGGCTGTCCTAAAGCCTTCTCGACTAGAGTTTTCTAAATACGCTCCATTCAATTCTTCTTTTGGAGCAAAAGCTACTGAATGAATAATAATATCTAAACCATCCCATGTTTTTTGTAATTCGGTAAATACATTATCAATTTGTTCATCACTACCAACATCACAAGGTGTAATGATTTCTGAATTACATTCTGTTGCCATTTTAACAACCCTATCGCGAAGTTTGTCATTTTGATAAGTAAAAGCTAATTCAGCTCCTTCACGGTGCATAGCTTTAGCTATTCCCCAAGCTATAGAACGATTACTTGCCAAACCAACAATTAAGGCACGTTTACCTGTTAACATTCCCATAATTATCCTTTCTTTAAAAAATGTGTAATAATTGAATATTATATTTAATATTTAAGTAAATTTTATCTATCATTTAGCTACTATAATATAAGCACTACCAATCAAAAGAAATTTATCTGTCATTAAAATGGTAAAGTGGTATAGGCGTAAATAGTGTTTGATGTTGCTATAGAACTCTTAAACTGAGATAGATTGTACCAAGGAAACTAGTAAAAAGGAATCCCAAATACGAATATAATATGTATTTGTTAATAAACATTGGATCGTATGTAGATGATAATATAATTTTTATAGATTAATATAAAAACTTGGTTGCACCCAACCGAACGTGTTTTTATTGATTTGCATCGCAAGTAACCCTAAACATAGGGGATAATAGGTTGATTGCGCCTCAGTACATAAAATATAGAAATATCTATATTTTACTACAAAATCGCTATCTTAAGAAGATTTTCTTTTGATTGGATTCTATGAATAACTTACAACATTACTATGTCACAATATAACTTGTTTAATATTCTTATTGTTGATGATAATGCTAATAATTTATTTACTTTACGTTCTTTAATAGAAGATTATATTGAGGTTAAAATCTTTGTAGCTCAATCTGGGTTAGCTGCTTTAGAACTTCTACTCGAAACTAAAGTAGATTTGATTATCCTGGATGTACAAATGCCTGATATGGATGGATTTGAAACTGCGGAAGCTATCCGTTCTCGTAAGAAAAATCGGAATACACCTATAGTTTTCCTGACTGCTGCTTATAAATCCGAAAAATTCTTGCAAAAAGGTTTTGCTATTGGTGCTGCTGATTATCTTACTAAACCGATTGATACTCTTCAATTAATTAATAGAATTAAGTCTTATTTACGTTTTATTGAACAAGATTTTCAACATAAACAAGAATTAGAAGTTAGAGTTCGTGAACGTACCATAGAACTATTGAAAACCAATCAATTATTGACTGAAGAAATTATGGAGCGTAAAAAGATTGAAAATGATTTACAACTTGCTAAAAAAACTGCTGAAGAGGCTAATTTAGCCAAAAGTAAGTTTCTTGCCAATATGAGCCATGAATTACGCACTCCTCTTAATGCTATTATTGGTTATAGCGAATTATTAAAAGAAGATGCCGAAATTTTAGGCGAAGATGATTGCATATCCGATTTATTAAAAATTAATTCTGCTGGTAAACATTTATTAAGTTTAATTAATGATATTTTAGACTTATCCAAAATTGAAGCTGGTAAGATGGAATTATTTATTGAGCTAGTTGATGTTGTGGAATTAATTGAAGAAGTTATTAATACTTCTAAACCTTTAGTTGTTAAAAATAATAATACTTTACGTGTTGATTGTTGTAATACTTTAGGCTATATAGAAACTGATGTTACAAAATTACGGCAAATGTTATTGAATCTAATTAGTAATGCTTCTAAATTTACTGAATATGGTACTATTATTCTTAGAGTAGAACGTCAATATATATCTGGCACTGAGCAAATAGTTTTTTGTGTTATTGATAATGGAATTGGGTTGACTG
>DRQV01000021.1 GCA_011371325.1 Thioploca sp. | reverse complement strand
GGAGATATTTGCTTGCTTAAATTTACAGATGTTGAGTTAAATATAAGTGAATTAAAGAATTCTTTTTTGCCTAATTGGATTACTACAAATATTGAAAAATTACTTAATAATAGCAAGCAGTTAAAAACTAAAATTTTAAAATTTTCTAACGATGCAGTATTAAAATTACAAAATAAAAGTTTTTGTAAATCACAATAGGAACTAAAAATATGAAAGTAGACTGGCTTATAGTTGGAGCGGGTTTTACTGGTAGTGTATTAGCAGAGAGAATTGCTACTCAACTTAAACAAAAAGTATTATTAGTAGAACAACGCAACCATATTGCTGGTAATGCCTATGATTATTATGATGAACATGGAATATTAGTCCACAAATATGGGCCACATATTTTTCATACTAATGCCAAACATGTGTGGGATTATTTGACTCAATTTACTAAATGGCGTAGTTATTATCATAGAGTTTTAGGTGTTGTAGATGGTAAGCAAGTGCCATTACCATTTAATTTTAACTCTATTTATGCCTTATTCCCATCAAACTATGCGGACGAATTAATAAAACAGTTAATTGAACAATATGGATTAAATATCAAAGTTCCAATTTTAAAAATTCGGCAAACTGCCAAAGGAGAACAATTAAAATTTTTGGCTGATTATATTTATGATAACGTATTTCATAATTATACTTTCAAACAGTGGAACTTAAAACCAGAAGAATTGTCACCTGCAGTCACAGCTCGAGTACCAATTCACACTAGTCGTGATGATCGTTATTTTCAGGATATATATCAAGGCATGCCAAAATATGGCTATACCACTTTATTTCAAAATATGTTAAATCATCCTAATATAAAAGTATTATTGAATACGAGTTATCGAGAAATTGCTGATGAAATTCAATGTAAAAAAATGATTTTTACTGGTCGAATCGATGAATTTTTTAGTTATATTCATGGTGATTTACCATACCGAAGTTTAGACTTTAAATTTATTCATAGTGAACAAAAACAAATGCAATTAGTTGCAACAGTAAATTATCCGAATGAATATGATTACACTCGTATTACTGAGTTCAAACATCTTACCGGGCAATCGGCTTACGGTAGTACTTATATAGAAGAATACCCTCAAGCTTATAAAAGTGGTAAAAATATTCCATATTATCCAATTCCTAAGGATGAATATAAAGATTTATACAGACAATATAGATTGGAAGCAGATAAAATGAAAGAACGCGTATTGTTTGCAGGGAGATTAGCAGATTATCAATATTATAATATGGATCAGGCAGTAGCAAGAGCCTTAGTTTTATTTAAAGAGATAAACCGTTAATATATAATTTATAACGTAATTTCTGGTAATGACATATATAAGCTATGGAAATTTTCCTTTTCTGATGATTGATAATTTGATTGTATTATCTCATAAAATTTGGCTCGTCTATTCAAAACTATCCGAAATATTGTTAATAAAATTAAAGATTGGTAGTTTTCATCATCATGTTGATAGAGGATATATCATGATGAAGAATGGGGAAATTTTAATGTTGATTTCAAATAATTACTAAAATATCATAAAAAACAGATAGAATATTACATATCTACAAACTGATTACCTTCTAACCATTGAATTGAAGCTGTTGGGCAACGGAAAGTAGCTTCTGGTTTAGCTGGCCCTCCGTTGACATAATCTATCACTGGTAAATTATTTTGTATCTTAATTAAATTAGGAGCGGCATCTGCCTCACATTTACCACAAGCATCACAAGCAGTGCTACATAATATTCGAGCATCATCTCCTTCCAATGGAATCGAACATTGTATAAATAATTTGTGATTCAATGGTACTATCTCAAATAAATCTCGTGGACAAACAGCAACACAATCACCACAAGCAGTACAATTTTCTATATTTACTACTGGTAACGCATTATTATTCATTTGAATAACATCAAAAGTACAAGCTTGCTCACAATCAGCTAATCCCAAACATCCCCATGAGCAACCTTTGCCACCACTAGAAACTTGAGCGGCAGCATGACAACTTTCAAAGCCTTGATATTCGGCAATTTGATGAGCTTGTTTTTTACCACCAGCACAGTGTAAACGAGCAACTCGTTTTTCTTGTTTACCTGGATCAACATCAAGGAAATCAGCAATTATTTCAATTACATCAGGACTAGCTACTGTACAACCTCCTGGTTGACTATCTCCTTTGGCAAGTTGTTCGGCAAATCCATGACAACCTGGCTGTCCACAAGCACCACAATTGGTACCAGGTAAAAATCCTTCCACTTGTTCAATACGTGGGTCTTCTTGCACTTGTAAAAATTTATAGGCTACAGCAATGATAATTCCAAAAAATAGACCTAATCCAACCATAATGGTTGGAGCTAATAAAAAACTTTGCATATTTTTTTAATTCTTAAATTATGAATAGTTAATTTTTAATGAAATCTAAAATCCTTTAAATCTTTAGATTTTAATTGAGCATTAAGAATTAAGCATTATAAAAAGAGAAGCCAATCTATAAGCCGGGTTCTGTACGTTAAACGTGGTAACCATTCATCTGGGATGTTTGTCACCAAACACCTCTAGCGACCTACCCTGAAATGATGCGGACTACATCGTATATTTCACTATTTGGTCTTGCTTCAGGTGGGGTTTACCATGCCATTGATGTCACCATCAATGCGGTGCGCTCTTACCAACACCTTTTCACCCTTACCACCGACGAGGTGGCGGTATATTTTCTGTGGCACTTTCCATAGGTTTACACCTCCTAGAAGTTATCTAGCACCCTGTCCTATGAAGCCCGGACTTTCCTCTATATTTAAAAAATACAGCGATTACCCAATCAACTTCTCGTATTGATGATTATAAAACTTTTTTAAAAAAATATCTAGTTTTTTAGCTTAATATAACGATCAATCAATCCAATCAAAATAATTGAATAGATCAATATAAACAATTGGTTTAGAATTTAATTAAAAATTAATCATATTCACTATTTATAGATTATAGTATAATGATCATTTTTTCACTCATTAAAATAACTATGAAATTATTATTACTATTAATCCCTTTAATTGTAAATGCTAATCCAGTTTATAAGCAACACTGTGCTGAATGTCATGGCATTGATCGTTTGGGTAATACTGGCCCAGCTTTATTACCAGAAAATTTGAGTCGTTTACAAAAAAATAAAGCTAATTTAATTATAAAACAAGGTTCAATCGCAACCCAAATGCCAGGTTTTGGAGATAAAATTTCCGATGCTCAAATTCAAACTTTAGTGGATTATATCTATACTCCTTTGCCAGAAATTCCAGTAATGGGAATGACAGAAATTAAAGCTACCCATATTATCCATTATCCAATTGGAAGTTTGCCCAATAAACCAAGTTTTACTGCTGATCCATTGAATTTATTTTTAGTGGTAGAGTTAGGAGATCATCATGCAACAGTATTAGATGGAGATAAATTAGAACCAATTCATCGTTTTAAAACTAGATTTGCTTTACATGGAGGACCTAAATATTCTGCAGATGGTCGTTTTGTTTATTTAGCTTCCCGTGATGGTTGGATTAGTAAATTTGATATGTATAACCTAAAAACAGTTGCAGAAATTCGAGCTGGAATTAATACTCGTAATTTAGCAGTGTCGGCTGATAACAAATATGTGATGGTAGGTAACTATTTACCTCATACTTTGGTTATATTAAATGCCCAGGATTTATCTCCAATTCAAGTGATTGATGCACAAGATTCTCTTGGTAAAAGCTCTCGGATTAGTGCTGTTTATGTTGCTCCACCAAGACATAGTTTTATTGCGGCGATGAAGGATATAAAAGAAGTTTGGGAGATTCCATATAGTGATAAAGCGAATTCATTGCCAGTTTATTTAGGCCCAATGCACGATTATCGGCAAGATTCAGGAGAAGATTCTCTAGTTGATAATAGAAAATTTCCAATTCGGCGAATTAAATTAGATAGTTTCTTAGATGATTTTTTCTTTGATAAAAACTACTTACATATAATTGGAGCTGCCAGAGATGGAGTAAAAGGACAGGTTATAAATTTGATAGTGGGACGAAAGATTGCTGAAATTGACTTGCCAGGTATGCCACATTTAGGTTCTGGAATCACTTGGAATTATCAAGGTATTCCCGTATTAGCAACTCCGAATCTGAAAGAAGGAATTGTCAGCGTAATTGATATGCGAACTTGGAAAACTATAAAGAAGATTAAAACTTTAGGCCCAGGATTTTTTATGCGTAGCCACGAAAACTCTAAATATGCTTGGGTAGATGTATTTTTTGGACCTAATAAAGAAGCTGTACATATAATTGATAAGCAAACTTTAGAAATTGTGAAAACCATACGTCCAGAGAAAGGAAAAACTGCTGCTCATGTGGAATTTGATCGTTATGGTAAGTATGCCTTATTAAGTATCTGGGATATGGATGGAGCTCTAGTTATCTATGATGCT
>DRQV01000020.1 GCA_011371325.1 Thioploca sp. | reverse complement strand
TTTGCAGCACTATAGGCAGCACAATCTAATTTTACAGGAAAACATAACTTTCCTCCTTCTATGACACCAGGAGCATCTCTTAAAATATATGGATAATAATAAAGTGTTGATGTAGTATACGTAATTGTATTACCTGTTTGAGTAAACAGCCCTGCATTAGCATTGGCAGCATCAATAGATACTCCTGTGGGTACATTTATAGATACACTAAACTCACTATCTGCATTTGCCGAAAGAGCATTATGCCCATTGAGTTCCATATTACTGAACATGGCAGGTTTTATACAAATTTTAAAAGCCTGACCTCCAATGGCATCTTTGTCATTTTCTAATTCGGTGACATGCTGATAATCGCGTATTAAATTTTTATACCCAAAATCTAATCTTTTGGCATCTGTAGGATTATAACATTGATCTTTTATATTAGTATCGAAATATAGGTGCTCCCATTTTATATAATCATATCTATTTACACTACAATTCGCTTGAGGATTGTAATCTATATCTAATTCAATAATAGTAGATTCTCCTGGTGCCAAATCATCATAAAACCCATCATTATCTAAATCTTCTAAGCCTACCCCTGCTCCATCAGGATCACTGGTTAAAAAGTTAGGTGGTATCGCTACGGTTGTGCCCGAACCTCTACTAGGGAATAAGGTTGACGGATTATTAAAAGTGGGTATTGTTGCTGGACCATTGGTAAAACGCACATTGCTTAAACTTCTTGTACTTTGATAGTCATAAGCCCATAAAGGATTTGAATCATAGCTAGTGATAATTGAATTGTTATGACCCAAGCCAATATTTATATACACATCTTTTCCTACACCACCGGCAACGGTATTTGTATTTTCAATTTTTACTCTAAAGTGATTGGTATCACAAATTTCATTTGAACCTTCTAACTGTGTTAATAATAAACCTGGAATTTGGTTTCCTAATATAATTGAGCCTGATTTTAAGCCACTTCGCTGACATATTGTACCACAATCCCAAAAAATACTATGGGTAATATTACTATCCTGACATCCTAGTACGGCAAATTTTTCTTCAAAGGTATAATTTTCACCATTTTCAAATTGCTGATTACCATTTTCACCAGCTGTTGCAACGTTATAAGGTGCTTGTGTTAAATCAATATCATACAGCAAGGTAGTTACACCTCCTGTTGTTGATGAACTAGTGGGAGTAATAATAGTACCATTAAAAATAAATTGGTAATCATAAATATCTGCGCCTACCAAAATTTCATGGTGATACATTTGAATTTCTCCATTACCACCCTGTACATCTTGTACATTTCTTGTAAAATAAATAGGTGTTGTAATATTACTAACGGTTCCGTTAATGGGTACGATATCTGTAATACTCAATGATGCCGATAATAAATTATAGGTTGAAATTGTTTCGTCAAAATCTTGAGCAGTTTTAGAGGTACTTCCCTCTTTGTAATTAATTTGGTGCTTGTCTTTAAAGACACCTCCGTTTTCTTTAAAAGTTACCGCATCACAAGAAGCTGTTCTTGTAAAAGTAAAGATTAACTCATCTCCTAAGCCCCAATTTGCATCGCTTCCCCCGTTGGTATTTCTAATTAAAAACTCGGGTTGAGCTAAGGTAGATGAAGTATTATACGTAACTTCATAATTATCATTAGGGTTGTTTGTAATTGCTACAGTACCCGAAACATATTCAATTCCACTTGGCAGTGTAAAAAGTATATTAAATTCATGCAGTGTAGACTTCTTTGCCTTGACTAGCACAACTTCATTTGAATTGCCTCCACAGGCTTCTAAAACTTCAGGATTTAAGCGTACTCGAAAATCACTATTATTAATTTGGGCATTACTAATTGCTGATACTGAAATAATTAAGGCAATTAGCCATACAAATCTGTTATTTAACAGACCTGTAAATTGTCGATAAATGGATTTCACAATTTTTTTTTTGGTTTAGCTTCTTTCTCTCTCTTGAATATATAACAACTAACTATACAAGGTATCCTACCTTATTCTTTAGTATTGTTATCATAAAAATATCATTCTTATTTTCATAAATAAAAATAATAGTGGGTTACTAACGTGAAGTTTTATAATGTAGTATATTATTTCGGGTTTTTTTGAATGAAGTTAAAACTAAAAACAGGCTATTATACCAAATTAGATATATAATGTCGCAAGTAAATCGCTTCTTTTTTGCTTACTTTTTATTAAAAATTAGTACCATAACTAAAGTTATGCCAAGAATTTTTAATTTCAATTAATCCAAAAATAATTCAATTTCTTTATACGACATTATATATCTAATTTGGTATTATTCTTAATTTTAAATCTGTTAAAATAAAATAACTTATGCTACTAATGTAAAGAAACTAAGCTTTTCTTGTACTGTTTTTAATGATAGACAATAACACATAAAGCAATATCATAGCAGGTATAGCTATTGTTTTTAACCACACTAGTAAAACAACAGAAATAAGTATAAAAAAGATTTCAATGAAGTGTGTTTTAAATGAAAAATTTTTGAATTTTAATGAAAAAAGCGGAATCTCAGCATTCATTAATATACTAAATAAAATGGTTATAGCAATTAGTACATAATTGTTTAATAAAATATCTTTTATAAAGTCATTATTACTGTATGCCAGTATTAATGGCAATGATAATATAAACAATGCCATGGCTGGTGTGGGCAATCCTATAAAAGTAGTTGTTTGTCGCTCATCAAGATTGAATTTTGCCAATCTATATGCTGCGGCTAATGACAATAATAATCCCACAAAAGGCAGTAAATGTATTTGTATTCCGCCCAAGGTCATCGCAACGGATTCATCAAAAGATACCCAATTGCC
>DRQV01000019.1 GCA_011371325.1 Thioploca sp. | reverse complement strand
AGTGGACTTGACAAAGTTTGCTCAATTTGAGAATCCCAATTTAATTTGGCAAATTTACTAATTTTATAGATAGTTTCTTTAGGTTTTTCGATTAAATCAGCATAATTTATAAAACACCAGTCAGATTTTGGTAATTTTTGTAAATCATTTTCTATATATCTATTTGCAGTTTGCCATTGATATGTTGCAATTTCTGCTATAGAATTTCCTATCAATTTCTTCCAGCCGGGAGTTAACAAAAAACTCCAATTGCTATAAGGCCAACCCGGTAATGGTTGATAAGTAATAAAACGTCGAGAACGCCAAAATTCCATCATACTATTTATATTTTCTTTTGGATCACGATATAAATAAATAAAAATAGCTTCTGGAAATACTGCTTTTAAAAATGGAATTCGCAGAGCATTTTTAGGAGTTTTTTCCATAAAACGAATTTTATTTGGTCGTTTATGAATTGGAAAATTTAAATAGGAATTACCATCCCTGTTTTGTAGCTCTCTGACAAAACGTTGTTGTAAAGTTATCGCTATATCATCTGTAGCCTCTGTAACAGTAAGACAGTTAGAATCAAAATTACGATAAGATGGATGCAATGTTGGGATAGATTCGATTAATTCATGACTTTCTTCTCCAATAGTCCATAAATCCAAAAATAATGATAAAGTATTAAATAATAAAGTACTACCAGCTCTAGGTGCGGATACAATAAATATTGGTTGGTCAAATTTTGGGCATTGGAAATCTTCGGTTAATAATTTTAGACTAAGTAATTTTTGTATAATTGTAATAATTTCATCAGTTTTTAACTTTGTATTAAGTTTGATTGTTTGTAAATTTGCTGAACAAGAACATGCTTTCAAAACATCAATTTGATTAGGTTGTAAATTTCTATTTAATTTTTTACCCAAACTTTTATAAGCAACATCCAAGTGAACTGTTGGTTTAACTTGTAATCTTTTTTTAGTAAGTAAATTCCTACTTATACGTTTTGGTTGCGGTGGCGATGTTAATAGCATGGAACTGATTATATTAATTGCATAACTTCCATTTCCCTGTGGGGATAACCATTTTTTTACTTTAGGTATAATTTGTTTACTAAAATAGAAAATTAAGTCTTGGTAAGCTAATTCACCACTGGAATTATGACCAAATTTTACAAACTCTACTTGCCATTGCTTATTAAAAGCTTCAATTATTTGTACTAAATTTTCAAATTCCGGAATTTGAGTAGTTTTAACTTCAGCCAAAATAGCAGTAGTTAATTGTTGAATTTCTGCAGGACGTAATATTTCAAATTGGTAAATTGTTAGATTAACTGCTTTTGAATAATTTGGCAAATAGGAAATATTCTTATGTGGTAATGTGTTATACTGATTGATTCTTGGTATTTCTATAGCCAATAAACTATGATTTAGATCAATATGATAAGGTTGCCCATTAGCAAAAAGCCAAGCTTCTCCAGGAATCATTTTAATCTTATTATTTTTATAATATAAAACAGATTTTGTTATAATAGGCAGATAAATTATGTTATGTCGAAACTGGTGATAATTATAATTTAATATATCATTGGTAAATTTAGTAAAACGACACCTAGAAACAGGAATAGCTAATGAATTTAATATCTGTTTCACATAAGAGCAACGTTCTAAAAAAATAGTTGGTTTTAATGGGCCAGATATAGCAAAATCCCAATTTATAGTTCCTCCAACCGAGCTTAGGATAATAGCTGATTCATTTGAATTAGAATGCCATTCAGTTGCATTAAATTGTTCTAATTCCTTTGTTAATTGTATTGGGTCGAAACTTAATGGTAGTTTATATGGTTGCATTTTAAAATTGAAATACGATAAATATCGTACATTAAGTTTATATCGTTTAGCTTTTTTAAGCTAATATTTTTAAGTAAAATGTTAATATCTTACACTCATAAATTTATTTTTTTTCACGTAGCTAAGGTTGCTGGATTGAGCATTAGAAATGCTTTACAAGATTATACTCAAGAACCAGAAAAATTCAAAATTAAACGACCAGCAAAAATTTTAGATGGTAAACCAAACCCTTTTTATGCAGTCTGGGATGCTTTTTTAACTCACATAAAAGCAAAAGATGCTCAACAAGAACTTCCAGAAAATGTATATAATAACTTTTACAAATTTGCTTTTGTCAGAAATCCTTGGGATTGGCAAGTATCTATGTACTATTTTATCTTAAAAGAAACTGGTCACGTTAAATATGAACTAGTTAAGTCAATGTCTGGTTTTGCTGAATATTTAGAATGGGTAGTTGAAACTGATAATCCTTATTCCAAAGGAGCTACTAAATTTCAAAAAGATACCATTACTGATAATGATGATAAAATAATTGTGGATTTTGTTGGTCGATATGAAAACTTAAACCAAGACTTTCAGCAGGTTTGTAAAGTACTCAATATTGAAACAACTTTGCCAGTTATAAATAAAACGGTACATAAAGATTACCGTTCCTATTATACTCCAAAAACACAAAAAATAGTTGCTGAACATTTTAAAAAAGATATTGAATTGTTTGGTTATACTTTTGATTAGACATGAGGAATAATCTTGATTTCAGAATTGCATGATTCATTGAATTATAATCAGCTTGAGCCAGTTGAATTAAGTACTTTTCAAAGAATTTTATTGGTAACCGACGGCACTCTAACTAAAATCCTAGAAGCTTATTTAACTGAACAACTTCAAGTGGTTAAATTATCTGAAGAAATTGTTAATATAACCAAAGATATTTTACATTTAGATATTAAAACTGGTTGTGAGGTAATAAAAAGAAATATATTGTTGAAAGGGCAAATTAGTGAACATAACTGGCTTTATGCAGAATCAATAATTGTTATTGAACGATTAGAAAAAAAATTTAGAGATAAATTAATTAAATCCCATGTACCGATAGGTAAACTATGGATAGAATACAAAGCTGAAACTTTTAAAGAGATCATTATCTCAGCTCGAGAACCAGCCAATGATTTAGCCGATTACTTTGATATTAGCCCAGAAGAAAAAATGTTATATCGTACTTATCGAGTTTTTTCTAGGCAACAACCAGTCATGATGATTACCGAAAAATTTCCTGAAAGTTATTTTGTATAATTCTTAATTTTGTAATGCTTAAATTCTTAATTAAATTCAAAATCAATTATCGCTGTAATTTGTCCAATTGGGAAATGTTATAATCAATGTCTCCAGCCAAGGTATTACACCATGTTTTTGGTTATCAAAAATTTCGTGGTGAACAAGAACAGATAATCCAACATATTTTGGTTGGTGGCGATGCCTTGGTATTAATGCCAACTGGTGGTGGAAAATCATTATGTTATCAAATTCCAGCTATATTACGTCCTGGAGTTGCCATAGTAATTTCTCCACTAATTGCCTTAATGCACGATCAAGTTATTGCATTACAACAGTATGGAGTTAAAGCAGCCTACCTAAACTCTACCTTAAATTCTGAACAAACCCGTAAAATATCCCTTCAATTACGTCAAAATGAATTAGATTTACTATACGTCTCTCCCGAAAAACTGCTAACTACAAGATTTTTAGACTTTTTAGCTCAAACTGAAATAGCATTATTTGCTATAGATGAAGTTCATTGTGTATCCCAATGGGGACATGATTTCCGTCCAGAATATACTCAATTATCCATTTTACATCAACGTTTTCCTACTATTCCACGTATTGCCGTTACTGCTACTGCTGATGAACCTACTAAAAAAGATATTATTACTCATTTAGGTTTAGAAAATGCTAAAATTTTTACTGCCAGTTTTGATCGGCCTAATATTTGTTATCGAATCGTACAAAAGCAAAATACTAAAGCTCAATTATTGGAATTCTTGCAAACTGAAAAACATAATAATGATGCTGGAATTATCTATTGCTTATCTCGTAGAAAAGTTGACGATACCGCTAGATGGTTAGCTCAACAAGGTTGGAAAGCTTTACCATATCATGCTGGAATGGATAAAGAGTTACGTTCCCAGCATCAAATGCGATTTTTGCGGGAAGAAGGAATAATTATTGTAGCAACTATCGCGTTTGGAATGGGAATCGATAAACCTAATGTCAGATTTGTGGCTCATTTAGATTTACCAAAGAGCTTGGAAGCTTATTATCAAGAAACGGGTAGAGCTGGACGGGATGGATTACCAGCTAATGCTTGGATGGCTTATGGTTTACAAGATATAGTTATGCTACGGCGTATGGTTGATGACTCTGAAGCAGATGAACAACATAAACGGATAGAACAACATAAGTTAAAAGCTATGTTAGGTTATTGTGAAATAACTACTTGTCGACGACAGATTTTATTAAATTATTTTGGAGAACATTTAGCAACTGGTTGTGGTAACTGTGATACTTGTATTGAACCAGTTTCAACTTGGGATGGCACTAAAGCAGTTCAGAAAGCTTTATCTTGTATTTATCGTACAAATCAACGATTTGGAGTGCAATATTTGATCGATGTTTTATTGGGTAAAAAAACTGAGCGTATTTTAAAATTTCAACATGATAAGGTTAGTACATTTGGAATTGGTAAAGAGCTTAATAATAATCAATGGCATTCTGTATTTAGACAATTAATTGCTAGAGGATTAGTATCTGTTGATATAGAAGGTCATGGTAGTTTAAGGTTAACGGAAAATTCTCGACCTATTTTAAGAGGTGAAGAACAAATTTTTCTGCGGAAAGATATTGGTAAAAAACAGCGTAGTAAATCTTACAGTCGTTCTTCTCAATGGCGGTCTTTCACTGGTAATGATAAGATTCTTTGGGATGCTTTAGTTAATAAACGGCTTAACTTAGCAAAGGCACAAAATGTTCCACCTTATATAATTTTCCATGATAGTACTTTGGAAGATATTGTATTACAACAACCTCAAACATTAGCTGAATTTGCAAACTTATCTGGAGTTGGAGCTAAAAAACTGGAGCATTATGGTAAAATTTTTATTGAAGTATTATATGAACATATAATTAAATATGGAGTACAAATAACTGAAAAACCTATAACTTTAGATAGGGAAACTATTATATCTGAGTCGGCTGAGATAACAATTAATTTTCTCAAACAAGGTATGAGTATACAAGATATAGTTATGGAACGTGATTTAAAATATACTACTATTTATAACCATCTTGCTGTGGGAATTGAAGTTGGTCAATTGGAATTAGAACAGGTTATAACTAATTTAGCCGAAAGAGAAATTAATGAAATTGAGGATTATTTTTTATCTCAAGAATCTTTAGATGTTTTAAAACCAACTTTTGACCACTTTGATGGCATTTATAGTTATGATATATTACGTTGTATACGAGCCAGTATCTTATATAAAATAAAGTAAATCTCATCAAGATGTAATTCGTATAATCATTCTACAGTCATTCTCTTCATAAAACATCAACATTTTAGTATGCCTAATAAACCTCCTGTATATACTCGTGTTTTTGCTAATGTTTATCTAGCCGAATTAAATTATTTAATAAAACGGCGTAACAAGATGGGTATAAATACTGCTGATTTGACTGCTGAATATCAACGAGTATATAAACAGTTAATTCCTCAACAACGTTTATTAAAAAAAAGTAAGCATCCAGTTGGATTTTGGGATTTTTTAAGTAATTGGCAAACTAAAAAACCAGTAGTTATTTCTGATATTGAATCTTGTGATGACTCTCTTCCAACTATTGCTGATTTACCAGAACCAATAGTCAAAGAACCTATTGTAACTCCCGAATCTAATAAAACAGAAGGTTTTTGGTCATCAATTTTTGCTTGCAGTAAAGCTAACACTAAAATAACTGATTCTAACATCACTCCCAATACTGATACCGGGTTAATTGGATTAGCTTTATCTGGTGGTGGCGTACGTTCGGCAACATTTAGCATAGGTTTATTACAATCTTTAGCCAAACAGAATGTCTTAAAATATTGTGACTATCTTTCTGGAGTGTCTGGAGGTGGTTATACTGCTTCCTGTTTAAGTTCTTTATTAGCAGAAGATGAAAAAGCATCAACTGATGCAGAACATTTTCCGCTTCGTAATCAACGAGATGCTAAATTACAAGAGAGAGCTGAAGTTAATCATTTACGCATAAGTAAAGATTATTTAGGTGGCAATCAACTTACTAGTACTGATTCTTGGCATACTATTGGGACTTTTATTTCTGGCTTAATTTTACGAGGTTTAATTATAATCTTATTACTAGCTTTT
>DRQV01000018.1 GCA_011371325.1 Thioploca sp. | reverse complement strand
TCCTGTTGTGCTCCTTGTTCAGGTGAAATTATGGCAACATTGTCTACCATGAATATAGATTACACTATTTTTTTCTATAATCCTAATATTCATCCACGTAAAGAATATGAAATTCGTAAAGATGAAAATAAACGTTTTGCTGAAAAACATCAGATTCCATTTATAGATGCTGATTATGATGTTGATGAATGGTACGAACGCACTAAAGGATTAGAATTTACTCCAGAACGTGGAGCTAGATGCACAATATGTTTTGATATGCGATTTGAACGAGCTGCATTATATGCTCATGAAAATGACTTTCAGGTATTTACTAGTTCGATGGGAATTTCACGTTGGAAAGATATGCAGCAAGTGAATACGGCTGGTAAACGGGCAGCAGAAAAATATCCAAATGTAACATATTGGGATTATAATTGGCGGAAACAAGGAGGTTCACAGCGTATGCTAACGATTGCTAAACAAGAAAAATTCTACAAACAAGAATATTGTGGTTGTGCTCACTCATTGCGTGAGGCTAATCAAAGACGCAAAGAACAAAATCGTGATAAGATTGTGATTGGAATAAATCATTATACTGAATGACCTAACCTAATAACTTTTGAGATTTAAATTGAATAAACCAGTTATTATTTGTGTTGATGATGATAAGGATACTCTTAACAATATCCAATTAGAGCTATTAGAAGCTTTAGGAGAAGAGTATTTCATTGAAGTTGCTGAAAGTGGGGAAGAAGCTTTAGAATTATTTGAGGAATTAACTAATAATGATTATGAAATTCCACTGGTAATTTCCGATTATATCATGCCTGGTATGTCTGGTTCTGATTTACTGCAATATATTCATATTATTGCACCTAAAACTTTCAAAATACTATTGACTGGTATTAGTGATACCAGGGCATTGGTAGATGCTCTTAATCATGCTAATTTATATCGATATATATTAAAACCATGGGATAGTGGTGAATTAATCTTAACAGTGTATGATGCGGTTAAAAGTTATTTTAAAGACCAATTGTTAGAGGAACAAAATACCATTTTGAAAGAAATGAATGCGACTTTGCAAGAACGGACTTATGAACTTTCACGAACTTTAGAGAATCTCAAATCAACTCAACAAGAATTGATTCAAACTGAAAAAATGGCGACTTTAGGTCAATTAGTAGCTGGAGTTGCTCATGAAATTAATACTCCTCTTGGAGCTATTCGTTCTTCAGTAGAAAATATTTCTCAATTTTTAAGCTGTTCGTTAGAGAAGTTACCATTATTCTTTCAATCTCTTTCTGAACAACGCCAACAGGATTTCTTTCTATTACTAAAACAAGCTATTAAACAAAAAAATTTATTATCTTCTAAAGAAAAACGCCAATTTAGACGATCTTTAAGTAGTCAGTTAACCGAACTAAATATTAGTAATGAAGCTTCTGATACATTAGTTGAAATAGGTATTTATGACAATATTGAACAATTTTTACCATTATTACAAGACCCTAACTGTAATGTTATTTTAGATATGGCTTATCAATTGATAAGTTTACAAAAAAGTACTCAGACAATCAATATAGCTTCTAATCGAGCAGCAAAAATTGTATTTGCCTTGAAAAGTTTCGCTCGTTATGATCAAACTGGTAAAAAAATAACAGCTAATATTATTGAAGGAATTGAAACTGTATTAACTCTTTATTATAATCAAATTAAACATGGTGTTAAGTTAATTAAGAATTACGTTGATGATTTGCCTTTAATACTTTGTTATCCAGATGAACTTAATCAAGTTTGGACTAACTTAGTTCACAATTCTTTACAAGCGATGAATAATAAAGGTACTTTACAAATTGATGTATTTGTAGAAGATGCCAAAATTTTAATTGCCATTACTGATAGTGGCGTTGGTATTCCAAAATCTGCTCAAGAGAAAATTTTTGAACCATTTTTTACTACTAAATCAGCAGGTGAAGGTAGTGGTTTAGGTTTAGATATTGTAAAAAAGATCATTGATAAACATGATGGTGAAATAATTGTTAATAGTGTAGAAGGAAAAACTAAATTTACTGTTATTATTCCTATTTGTTAATCAGGATTGAAGAATATTTTAAACCAATCTTTCACATAGTGATTGCAATTATCATATCCAATTTTCAAATTTTAATTCAGGTACTTTGGAAAATTCATGAGTATTATTTGTTACTAATACCGCATTTAAACTTAAAGCATGTGCAGCAATTAGCATATCCATATTTCCAATAGGTATGCCTTTCTTTTTTAAATATGCTCTAATTTTTGCATAAATATTTGCTGATTTTTCATCCCAGGTATGTATTTTTAATAAAGAAATGAATTCATTAAGTTGTTTTTGTCTTGGAGTTTGTAAATGATACGGGCTTAATTCTACACCATAACAAAGTTCTGAATAGACGATAGCAGAAATATGAACAGAATCAATTTGATTGAATTTAGTTTTCATTTCGGGTGGATGTTTTTTTAAAATATAAATACAAATATTTGTATCAAGCATATACATTAATAAAAATCCCGTTCTTGAGAAATTTGATTATCTCGTTCTGATAAAAAATCGTCATCAAATGCACTTTTAGATTTAAAAAAAACATTCCAAGTTAATTTTTTGGTGGAGATAATTACCTCATCACCTTCTTTGCGAATATAAACTTCAGAACCTTCAAAACGAAATTTTTTAGGTAATCTAACTGCTTGACTACCACCATTAGTAAATAATTTTGCGATTTGAGTAGTCATAACAAGTTTTCCTTTTAAATTATAGTCGATATATATTTTATAGTATATACCACAAATTGGTAAAAAGTCAACATAAATTACTATAAATTTAATGGAAAGCCCGGAATTACTCTATCAATTTCCTTCATCAATTCAATAGTTTGTTCTAAAGCGGCTAAGATGTATAAATAGTGGTTGCAGTCGTCATAGTTTAGTTCTCTACCTTTTCTATCTTTGAGCCATTTTTGACAGACTTGGTATCCGCCGATGTGGAAGTTCCAAAGGTTTTCTTTTATATTATCAAAGTATTGGGTTTTGTTGATGTAAACTTTATCATCTTTGTAAGTGATTTTTTCAACTAGATTGTTGCCTTCAATTGGATAGCTGCTTTCTGTTTCTATGTCGGCTTCCATGAGGTGGATGGTGACTAATTGCTTGCCAAGTTTGGTTAATTTGCGGAATAGTTTTTTGTCGCTAGTTAGAGGTAAACGTGGGAAGTCTATTTTTAGGAATTCGGCGTAGCGTTGGCGATAAGTTGGGCTGTGGAAAATTGCGTAGATGTAGTGAAAAATATCTTCGGGGCCAATGGTTTTGGTTAAGTTGCCGATACTTTCTTCTATGAATTTTAGGTTTAGACGGGTTTCTATATCTTTGATGAAGTTTGGGGAGAAGTTGGGTTTGCGTTTGCCGTTGCCATTAATAAATTCATCTTTTTCAGTAGGATGTATGTAGAGAGGGAAAACAGAAGATGCCCCTCTTGAACATGCAAAGCTTCTATCAATATTAGGCAAAGAACTAACTAGAAAATGAGAATATGGAACAATGTCCATCATTTGCCTCATAGCTAATAAACAAATATTATCTTTTCCAGCAACATGGTTTTGCAATTCGCGTCTTGGTCTATCCATAACTATATCACTGTAATAGCAATTACGTATATCAAAAGGACGGTATAAACAAGATATAATATGCTCCTTCCAATTATCTAATTGTTGTATTTCTTTTCTTGCATTATCTAACTTCCAACTATTTTTCATGGATAAGTCATATTTATTGGCAAAATCATAATCAGAAATTTCTGAATTACGCATGTCTAAAATACGTTTTTCAATAGTTTGTTTTTCAAAAGCAATTGCAAAATTATCACGATGGGTCTGAAAACCTAATACATTAACTGGCATCATATCCGTAATTTTCCAAAATTGCTCATATTCAGCTCGTAAAGTAACATCTTGAGGAAGAAACAAATAGAATGGTGAAGTTGGTTTTAATTCTTGCCAATCAGTTGTTTTAATATCCTTTTCTTCTAAATAAGCATATTTACTTTCACGTTTACCCCATACATCAGCATGAAATATTTTAGTTGACTGTTTAGATTTATGTTTAACAAAAATTCCAATCGCTACCCCTTGTTGAATATCAAACACATTTTTATCTGGAGAACCATCTGGACATTTCTCTTTTTTCTTAGAATTACCATGTAAATCAAGGACATAAATTTCATCAAAATCCTGCATTAAAGCCTGCCGCATTCCTCTAAAAGAGGGGTTATCTAAATAACCATGATTAGTTACAAAACCCAAAATACCATAACCAGTCTGTTCAATTCGCCACTGAGCAAAACGGATAAACTTAACGTAATCATCATTTAACCATTTAGAGTTTCTTTCCTTTAATGGCTTTCCATCGACTTGAAAATAATTTGCGGTTATAGCTTCCTGATTCCGTTCATCCACACCTTTTAATAAACTAATAATCCATTCCCCAATATTAGCGGAATGCCCAGAATAAGGTGGATTCCCCATCACCACCATCACCGGAGAATCTTGCTTAACACTACTCGCAGCCTTTCCCTCATTAACCAACCAATCCATAAAACCAATCGCCTGTGTACCTCCTTTCTCAAACGCATCCTCCAAACTATTCGTCAAAAAAATCCGCAATCTCTCATCCGAATCAAACTCATAACCCATATCCTGCAACTGCAAACCCAACTTCATATGAGCCACCGTATAAGGAGCCATCAACAATTCAAAACCATGCACTCTTGGCAACAAATGTTCACTCACATAAGATGACCACATTCCCTTATTTTTCCGAAACTTAGCAAAAATTAGATTCAACACAGCATATAAAAATGTACCAGTTCCCACTGCTGGGTCTAAAATCTGCACTTTATGTAAACCTGATTCCAATCGACTGCTATCCGCCAAACCATCCTTTAACTTAAACTGTTGTTTTAATAACAAATCCACCGATCGCACAATATACGAAACCACCGGTTCAGGCGTATAATAAACCCCTCGCATTTCCCGCATACTCGGATCATAATGCTTCAAAAACGTTTCATAAAAATGGACTACAGGGTCTTCCTGCCGAGTTCGCTTACCAAAATCCTCCAAAATAGCTGCAATATCAGCATGATTCAACACTGTCACCAAATGCTCAACCGACCAAATCAAACGCTCATCCAACTCGATTCCCACAATTTGGCCAAATAAATTTCGTAAAAAAGGATTGGTTTTCGGCACATAATGCCCCGCATGAATTCGGGAAAAAGTTTGATTTAACGGAGTGCTACATTTTGCTGCAAATAAACCATAACATACTGTCTGAGCATACATATCTGCAAATTGCTCAATGGTTAAATTATCCACCAAAATTTTCCGGAAACTATTAAATTGATTATGCAAGGCTCCGGTTTTTTCCTGTTGATAGGCTTTAAAAATCAAATCCCGTATTAAACGAGCAATTTTTGCCATCCGTTCCGCCAAATCTTCTGGACTACGTAAAGTAATAACTTGCGTATGGATAAAAGTTTCCAACAAATTTTCAAACGCAGTAAATGAATCTGGAAAAATATTCAACTGGCCATTTTTATTAATTTCAGCCAAGCGTACTGTCATTTCAGCTTGATATTCATCTTCCACAAACCAACGAAACTCTAAATAATCAGTGAGAATTAGATTATGTAAAGATTCCAAATAACGCTTTAATTGCTTAGTTTTTAAAATCTTATCTAACGATATACCAATATCCTTAGCTTCTACATAACCCAATGGCACCGCTTGTTCATCTAAAATTACTAAATCTGGCGAACCACAGGCTATACGCTTCGGCTCATTGACTGCATTAATAGTTGGATGTAATTTTTCCAATAAAGTTTCTAAAGCAGAACGATGGGTATGTTCTTTTGCTACACCAGTTTGAAGATTGGTTTGAATTTGGTTAAGGTATTTATTGATATGGTTATTCATAGTGATTAATAATTATTTTCACAACATCCGTTCAAAACGTTGCTATCCAAATTACCTTGTTCTTCATGATGCCATAAATGTAATACTAGTATGGAATTTTGGGGACACTTAATTAACAGCGTAGCAAAAACATGGCAAAATTAGCAAGAGTCATTTTACCGAAATATCCTCACTACCCAACGTGATAATCGTCATCAGGATTCTTTTGTGAAAGTGATTACCAATGGAATAGTGTTCATAAAGACCCTTTTGGTATCGTTGATAAGTTGCTGACTTTGATTGGAAAGGATATTTGTTAGAAGCTCAAAAGCCAAAACCACTAGATAATTAAGTATTGTGTTCCCAGAATCAATAAAATATCAGGATAGTAATGTTCTGGCAGAATATCTCGATCTGTTCCCACAAGCTTCACATTGGTAAATCGGATAATTTGAGTTAGTTCTTCTTTTGACCACAGTTTGAACAAATTTTAGGAAAAGGCAACCCTCCATGAAAGGAGGGAAGTTTACAACTTAGGCAGCATTAATTAAAGCAACGGTAGTATCCAACATACGATTGGAGAAGCCCCATTCGTTATCATACCAAGAACATACTTTAACTAAAGTTCCACCAGTTACCTTAGTCAAGGTAGAGTCATAGTTGGAGGAAGAGGTAGTATGATTGAAATCTACTGATACCAATGGACCATCATTAAATGATAATACACCTTTCAAAAATCCTTCTGAAGCTTCTTTCAAAATGCTATCTATTTCTTCTTTGCTAGTTTCACGAGCGGCAACGAAAGTTAAGTCAACTACCGATACATTAATAGTCGGAACTCGAATTGCGAAACCATCTAATTTACCATTTAATTCTGGTAATACCAAACCTACTGCTGCGGCGGCACCAGTTTTAGTAGGAATCATGGATTGAGTAGCTGAACGAGCCCGACGTAAATCTGAATGATAAACATCTGTCAAAACTTGATCATTAGTATAGGAATGAATAGTGGTCATCAAACCATGTACTAAACCAATTTTGTCATTCAAAGGTTTAACCAATGGAGCTAAACAGTTAGTAGTACAAGAAGCATTAGAAATCACTGTATCACTAGCTTTTAGTACGCCATGGTTGACACCATATACAACAGTAGCATCGACATCTTTACCACCTGGTGCGGAAATAACTACTTTCTTAGCTCCACCAGTTAAATGAGCACTAGCTTTCTCTTTATTAGCAAAAAAGCCGGTGCTTTCATGTACAACGTCAACACCTAACTCTCCCCAAGGCAATTTAGAAGGATCACGTTCTGCTAATACTTTGATTTTGTCGCCATTAACTACTAAGTTATCACCTTCAACCGATACATCTGCATCAAATTTGCCATGAGCAGTATCATACTTAGTTAAATGAGCATTAGTATTAGCATCACCCAAATCATTTATTGCTACAATTTGGATTTCATCAGTACGCCCTGTTTCATAAATAGCACGTAAAATATTGCGTCCAATACGACCATAACCATTAATTGCTACTTTAATTGCCATTAAGGCATCTCCTAAATTAAAATGACGTTTAAACGCCGTAAATATCCCTAATGAGATCGATAAATTCAGTAAAGTGTAAATAAAAACTATAGTATTGATTGTGCTTCTCGGATATTTCAATACAATTTAGCAGTATAACATAGTTGAAAATAATTAACAAAACTAGAATATATTGATGTTTTATAATAACTAAGCTATCATATTGCAAATTAATTTAGTTATAATTTATCTTTTAAACAAAATATAATCATGTCAACTTATGCTATTGGTGATATACAAGGATGTTATGATGATCTGCAACATTTATTAGAACTAATTAACTTCAATTTAAGCCAAGATACTTTATGGTTTACAGGTGATTTAGTAAATCGAGGCCAAAAATCTTTAGAAGTATTACGATTTGTAAAAAATTTGGAAGAGCGTGCAGTTGTAGTAATGGGAAATCATGATCTACATTTATTAGCAGTTGCATATGGCGATTCAAAACTGAAACGAAAAGATACATTAGCTAATATTTTAGATGCTCCAGATCGAGAAGAACTGTTGCAATGGTTAAGAAATCGACCATTTATATATTATGATACTGATTTTAAATCAGTCATAGTTCATGCAGGTTTGCATCCATACTGGAATTTAGCTCAAGCTCTTCAATATGCAAATGAAGTTGAAACGGCTGTGCAAGGTGATCAATATCAACAGTTTTTTATTAACATGTATGGTGATAAACCTAACCAATGGTCGGAAGAGTTACAAGGTTGGGATAGATTACGTTTTATAAGTAATTGCTTTACTCGTTTACGTTACTGCAATGAAAATGGAAAATTAAATTTAAAAAAGAAGGATTCTCCTATATTTATTTCAAATATTGGGCAACAACCCTGGTTTATATGGCCTAATAATCGTAATGTACAGGTTATATTTGGACATTGGGCTGCTTTGGGTTACTATGATAACTATAATGTATATGCTATTGATAGCGGTTGTGTATGGGGAGGAAGTTTAACAGCATTACGAATTGAGGACAAAAAGGTATTTAGCTTACCGTGTAGCAAAATTTGCGATCCTAATTATACTGGTTAAGAGTGTCAGATATTAAATGACTACTTAAATACCTGATAAAATTTAAAAAATTATCAGGTATATAATATTTAATGTTTCTTACTATTTTTAATAGATTCCCATACAAAAGCAAGTAATGTTATGATAGTAATAGGTATTACAAACCAATACATAACATTGTTAAATGCTGGTAACATACTATGATTGGTCACGTTTAAGAACAAATATAAACTATATACGAAGTAGTAAAATAAGAATAAAATCCCTTCCCAACGTTCGATTAAATATCCAGTAAAGAAAAT